>JAJCYX010000182.1 GCA_029262715.1 Chloroflexota bacterium | reverse complement strand
TGGTTCAGCACTATTCGGCGTGATCGTAATCGTGCTGTTGCACGAGCTTGGGCACTGGATCACAGGTTTCGCCATCACTGGCCTCGCACCCGACTACCTGCTCGTCGCAGTCCGCCAGAAAACGGAAGAGTTCTCAACATTCGGCGGCATAGTCACCTGGGGCTCAGGTCCTCTCTTTCATATCGTCGCACTCTGGGTAGTGGTCATCTTCGTTACAAGTAGAAGTCGCACACACCCTCGACTGTTCGCAGCGGCAGGTGGAGCAGTGTTGTTCACAGTGGCACTTCATGCTCTGAACTGGCTCGGTGCTACTTTTACCTCGCCCGATTCCTGGGGAAACGATCTGCCACGTGTGGCAACATTCTTTGGTTCATGGGCCCGTTTCTGGATGCATCTGATGAGCCTGGGATTTATGGTAGCCATACTGTTACCGGCGTATGTTTGGCTGACCGCAGCGCGCTCTACCGGCATGCAGAGTCTCTACGTCACACCTTCAGTGGTTGGCGCAGTACAGGGTTCGGTACTGGTAATACTGGGCACGCTGCTAGTGAACTGGTCACAGTAGCCTGGTGTGTTCAAGCGCCGGGTAGAATTGATCGAGCGCGTCTAACAGCCTTTCCCAGGAGCCATCTTTCTGCCAGAAGCTACAGAAAACCTCGACATCCCAGCTGACCCGTTGATAGCGATAGGTCACGTGCGGCGGGCTGTTGGCCTGGACGGAAGAGTTGAGGTTGAGCTGTACTCAGGCGACATCTCTCGACTTACGCCAGGAGCAATTCTTACCGCAAGCAACAGGAATCTGACCGTTGTGAAGGCGACATCAGGTCGAAAAGGCCTGGTGAACGTCTATTTCGAGGGCGTGAAAGACCGTGACGGTGCAGAGCTTTTGCGCGGAGCGACGCTAGAGATACCCGAGTCGCAACTCCCAGAGGCCACTGAAGGAACCTACTATCACTATCAGATCATTGGGTCGTCAGTCGTCGACCTCGATGGCAGCCAGATCGGCTCGGTCTCTGGCATCATGGAGACAGGCGCTAATGACGTCTACGTGGTTTCAAAACCCGGAGGAGGAGAAATCCTCATCCCGGCAACTCGAAACACAGTCAAAGAAGTTGATATCGTAAGTAAAGTGATTACGGTCAACCTACCGGTTGAACAGGCAGGTTCATCAGATCAAGAAGATCAGGAACAGGCGAAACCCCAATCCAAGTAGCAGTTACGTGATTCGGCGTCTGGGAACCAGGTCTAAGGAACGAATAAGATGTCAGGTCACTCAAAATGGAGCACGATCAAGCACAAGAAGGGTGCCGCCGACGCCAAGCGCGGGCAGCTCTTCACACGCCTTTCCAGGGAGATCATGGTCGCCGCACGATCAGGCGACAGCAACCCGGATATGAACTTCCGTCTTCGGCTGGCCGTGGACAACGCACGGTCGAGCAACATGCCGAAGGACAACATCCTGCGTGCGATCGAGCGTGGTGCAGGAACCGGAGATAGCGGGAATCAGCTTGAGGAGATCACCTACGAGGGGTACGGGCCGGGTGGGATTGGCATCATCATCCAGACCCTCACAGACAACAAGAACCGCTCTGTCACAGATGTACGCACGAAGCTCACCCGCAATGGCGGGACCATGGCGCAGGCTGGCGCTGTTGCATGGAACTTCGAGACAAAGGGCCAGATTTCAGTGGTCGTCGAAGGCCGAGACCCGGACGATGTCGCCCTTGAGGTGGTGGACGCAGGAGCCGAAGATGTCGACATTGAGGACTCCCAGATAAGCATCACGTCAGCGTTCGATGGGTTCCCCCAGGTGCAAGCCGCCGTTGAGAAGATTGAGGGCGTGAAGATCGAGGGTGCTGAGATAGCGATGGTGCCGACCAGCGTTGTTGAGCTGGACAACGACAAGTCTCGACAGACCATGCGGCTGATAGACGCGCTCGAAGAGATTGATGACGTCCAGAAGGTATTCTCGAACGCCGAATTTACCGATGAGGCGATGGCTGAGTACGCAGAGTCCTAGCCAGCCGGTTCACTGGACTACGGCCAATAATGCGACAAAGCAACTCAACAAGTTCACATAAAGGTTCGCTAAGAAAATATGTGTAGATCGACAGCTGCTCCGATCATGGCGATGGTTGGCATGGCGGGAACCGCAGTAGGAGTCGGGATCGCCGTGTTGAAGGAAAAGGCGGACCGCCGGTCGATTCAGCGCGAGGCCGAGGCGGAGATTGCAGAGCTGGATAAGCAGGATGCCCTGGAAGATAGCAGTAATGCAGCTGTTTCTGGCGATGCATCAGTGGAAGATGAAGAAATTGAACGCTCCGACGGTGACAAAGACTCCTAGATTCCCTTCCCTGGCATTCAGGGTTGCCCGTGGCTACGGACGCGTCGAGAGACCGTTTTACTCTGTGTCCAGACCCAGACAGCACTGACCGCACCGCAATGAAGCTTCTACTCGTCCGACACGCGAAGGCTGAAGATCACGATTCAGCGCGGTGGCCGAGCGATTCACAGCGGCCTCTGACGCAGGCAGGTATTGAGCAGTTCCGGGAATCGGCAAAGCAGCTCGGTAAGGTTGTCGAACCTGACGCCTTGCTCACCAGCCCATTCGTAAGGGCTGTTCAGACAGCCGAAATATTGCACACCACCGCCGGTTGGCCTCAGCCAGAACCCGTAGATGAGATTGCAAATGGCGAATTTAGCAGTCTCGTCGACAAGCATCTGCATCTTGGGACCCGAACACTCGTTATCGTTGGGCACGAGCCAACAATTAGCGCGTACATCTCCCAGTTGATATCGATCGACCACAGCGCAAACATTCGGATGCAACCTGGCTCCGCTGCCCTACTAAAGATCGACTCGGCACAATCGGGAGAACTGCTCTGGCTTGCGCCAACGCTGCTTTTCAGGTGATCGACCGCATCTGTGTCAGATCCGTTTCGCTTGCGCTGGCATCTCGCGCCAGCTAGTCTGCCAGAGTTTTCCAGATGCTTCTCACGAAGCTCAACTCACAGATCAATATCTCCGCTAGATGCGCTCGCCCGAAAAGAGTCGCAATGTGGCGCAATCCAGGAGCAAGTCCCTCATGCCCGAGATGACCGGTGGCCAGGCCATTGTACAGACCTTGATTCGAGAAGGCGTTGACGTCATATTTGGCCTTCCCGGCGTCCAGATGTACGGAATCATCGACGCACTGCGTGAAGAGCCGGGTATCAGGATGATCACGGCCCGCCACGAAGGCACGACCACCTACATGGCGGACGGTTACGCTCGTGCCACCGGTAAACCCGGTGTGGCGCTTGTGGTCCCCGGCCCAGGCCTCTACAACGCAGCAGCGGGAATGAGCACAGCCTATTCCCGGTCGTCGCCAATCCTGGTCATCGCAGGTCAAATCCCTCGCAGTACGATTGGCAAGGACCTTGGCGGACTGCATGAGGTCAACGACCAGATCGACACCATTAAGCCGGTCACCAAGTGGCAGCAACGCGTGATGAGTCCGCATGAAGTTCCTGGGGGTCTCCATGAGGCGTTCCGGCAGTTGCGAACTGGTCGCCCCAGGCCTGTTGAGTTCGAGCTGCCACCAGAGGCGATGGTCGAACGTGAAGAGGTTGATCTACAGGAGCCGTCCCCACAAGACAGGTCCACACCGGCCGACGACAAGCTGACTGAGGCAGCGAAGCTGATCGCCGCAGCAAAGAACCCGGTGATCTATGCGGGAGGCGGTGTAGCACGGTCCAACGCTGAAGATGAGCTTGTTGCGTTTGCCGAGGCGACGAATATTCCGGTCATCACCTCCGCTGGCGGAAAAAGCACCATCAGTGACCGCCACCCGCTAAGTCTTGGGTCATCTCTTGGACCCAACGGACTGGTGAAGGACACGATGGAAAACGCCGATGTAGTGATCGTCATCGGCTCCAGGTTCTCGCTCAGGAACCCGGCAGGTAACGGCGCAAAGCTGATCCACATAGATGCCGACCCGTCTGTCATGGGACAGTTCGTCCCGGACACGCTGGGACTCGTCGGTGATGCGAAGGGCACGCTGATTGCATTACAGGCAATGAGCGTGAGCAACGGCGCATCGGACAGGCCCTCTCCAGCGGCGCGGGTTGCCGAGATCAGGGCAAGCCTGGAAGGTGCTGAGGACGAGAAGGACCAGCCGCAGGATTCGATTCTGAAGGCGCTTCGTGAGGGAACTCCTGACGATGCGATCTTCATCTCCGGAATGACGCAGCTTGGCTACTATTCACGATTGCACTGGCCGGTCTACAACACCAAGACATACATCGATTCTGGCTACTCTGGGAACCTCGGGTTTTCGTATCCAACTGCTCTAGGCGCCAAGGTTGGACGACCCGATCTACCGGTCGTTTCGATCTCTGGTGACGGCGGATTTATGTACTACTCAGGAGAACTGGCGACTGCCGTCAGGTACGGCATCAACGTCGTTTCGGTGGTCTTCAACGACAACGCTTTTGGCAACGTTGCCCGGGACCTCGACATGGACTTTGGCGGCCAGTACGGAGCTGATCTGCACAACCCGGATTTCATGAAGCTTGCGGATGCATACGGCGTTGTCGGCATGCGAACGGATAAACCAACTGATGTGGGCGACCTTGTTGCCGATGCGGTGAAGCTGGACAAGCCGGTGCTGATTGAGGTTCCGGTGGAACGCATGCCGAGGCCGAAATTGATGTCGAATCGTGCGCCATGGACGGTTCCACAACAAGGATTGATCGGCTAGACCCGCAAGCAGGCGACTCTCCCTCTGTGCCTGAAGGTGATGGTGGCGGGTCGTCATCAATTCACAGAATTGCAAAAACAGTAGGGGCTGCTCCTGAATCGGAGCAGCCCCTACTCGTTCTTCTCAAACAGTCTTAGTCGGCTTCAACAGGTGTTGGAGCGCCTGTCTGTGCCGGTGGCGCATCTCCACCTTCTACTCGCACGTCCGGGAGCCAGCTCAGCCAGCCTGGCAGATACCAGTTATTCGATCCGAGTAGCTTCATTGTCGACGGTACCAGTATCGATCTGATGATCGTGGCGTCAACGAAGATCGCTACAGCCAGACCGAATCCGAACTGCTGGAACATCACAAGATCACCCAACGTGAAGCCCCAGAAGACTGAAACCATGATCAGCGCAGCGCCGGTGATGATGCCGGCCGTGCTTCTAAGCCCGAACGCTACTGACTCATCATTGTCGCCGGTCTGATCGAACCGCTCCCTGATCCTGCTCAGCAGGAACACTTCGTAGTCCATTGATAGACCAAAAAGAATCGCAAACAGGAAGAGCGGTATCCACGCTTCGATGACATTGACCTGCTGGAAGCCGAGCACGTCGATCAGGAAGCCTTCCTGAAACACTAGTACGAGCAGCCCGTAAGCAGCACCGACTGAGAGCAGGTTGAGGATGATCGCTTTTACCGGCACGATCAGCGACCTGAAAACAATGGTCAGCAAGATGAAGCTGAGCGTGAGCACAAGTGCCAGTACGATGGGTGTCCAGTCATCCACGAGGTTAAAGAAGTCGACGTTGAATGCGGTCACACCGCCAACCAGCGGATCACTTGGGAACCCTGCAGCCGGCAAATAGTCGCTCCGGAGGTTTCTCACGAACTGATTCGCTTCGTCAGAATCCCCGGCAACCTGGAGGATGACCGGGAGCACGCCAACCTCGCCACTCGAACTGATCTCGTATTCAGCAACGCCGCCAAATGCCGAATCGGATGCGAGAGCCGTGCTCAGTCGGTCGACCGCACTTTGCACAGCCGGATCGTTCGCATCCCGCTCGATCACCAGGTCCACCGTTGCGAGATCACCCAGTCCCTGGCCACCTTCGAACTCTGTGAGCAAGATGTCGAACGTCTGGCCCGCTCTGAACTCGTCAGGGAGTGTTTCGACGCCGTTGAACCCGAGATTGATGCCGAAGTATGGGATGACCAGGACAATCAACAGCGTCAACGTCAGGACCATAAAGACTACGGGACGTTTCAGCACGTTGCGAGTCATCCAGTTCCAGAAGCCGTGTGTAGTGTCGTCGTAATCGACCGTTTCGGCCAAGAACGGAACTCGCCAGCCGTTCACCTTGTCACCAAGAACGCTAAGCAACGCCGGTAGAAACACCAGCGCCAGCAACACTGTGAATATGACAACTAAGATCGCACCGAGTGCCATCGAGAAGAAGATGGTCGTCGGCACGATCAACATGCCGACAAGCGCGAACACCACGGTGAATCCAGAGAACAGTACGGCTCGGGAAGCTGTCGAACCGGAGAATACTATGGCTTCTATCTTTTCTTTGCCTCGTGTTCGTTCCTCTCGGTAGCGAGCGACGATGAACAGCGTGTAATCAATTCCTACAGCCAGACCGATCATTGTCACAAAGCTGGTGACGAAGAACGGGAAGTTGTCGTAGAACTGGCCAATCACTGAGATCGATGCGTACGTCATCAAGATGCCCATGATGGCGACTACCAGCGGAATCCAGACGGAACCAAATGCTTTGAAAACGATCACGAGGATAATCAGCGCGGCGATGATTCCTATCGTTTCTCCTACGATCAGATCGCGCTCGCTGATCTCCTGGAAGTCTGCGTTTATTGCGGCCTGTCCGGCAACTCCTACGGTGAATCCACCTGATGTCTCTTCGTCTGCAAGATCGAGAAGTTCTTCTACGTGATCTTCGGCCTCCAGAACATCACCGGCCAGCACGACGGGAATCTGGACGTG
>JAJCYX010000181.1 GCA_029262715.1 Chloroflexota bacterium | reverse complement strand
CACACAACGCCCAGAAATCCGAGATCAAGATAGAGCCGATCTACGGAACATTCCTGAGAAAGGTATTTCGTCGAGGGAGCCGAATTTCTGAGGCAATCCGGGCCAACTTTACCTGCCAGAAATTCCCAGCACTGGCCCTCTCATACGGAGCAAAAACCACTCAAAGCCAACGGCGATTTCGCCTAACTCCGTACTCGCTCACCAACGCACTATCTTTACCCGTTCTTTACTCTTTCCGTATGCAACAGTTTCGTGACACTACCGCTATCGACACCCGGCCAGAGTTGAATTCCGTTCAGCGCTTGCTGGCTGCCCTCGGAGAGTGGGGTGTCGCTGAGGTCCAGGGTGTGTCTCAACAGACGCTGGAGCAGCTCGAAGACCGAGCAATGGATGCCTACGAAGAAGTGACCGCAGTAGCCTGAACGGACTACGCGATCCGTTCTTTTCGGTGACCACGCGCTGCTATACTCAGCATCAATCTGGCTCTCAACTTGAGCCTATTAACGCGTCCCAACACCATCACGCGATTCGCCACATGTGCTCGAAACGGGCTGCGGCGGCATCGCAATACCGCCGACACAGACACCGCAATGAGTGATATTAAGATCGTCCAGGCTGGTAGTGTCACATCCCCAATCGGCTTCCTGGCCGGAGGCGTCTTCGCTGGAATAAAGACGCAAGGCGAAGGCAAGCTCGACATCGGGCTCATCTATTCCGATAGGCCGTGCGACACAGCAGGCACCTTTAGTCAGAACTCGGTTATATCTCCTTCGGTCACAGTCACGAAGGGTCTGGTGGAATCAGGCAGGACCATTCGTGGTGTCATCGCAAACAGCGGATGTGCGAACTGCGCTGTAGGTGAGTACGGCCTGAAAGACGCGCAGGAGATGGCGTCCATCGCTGCCGATAAATTGGGAGTGAACTCAGACGAAGTGGCAGTTGCTTCTACAGGTGTGATCGGCGTCGAACTGCCAATGGCGCTCATCCGAGACCACGTTCCCCAGATCGCGCTAAAGGAGGACGGGGGCGACGAGTTCGCCAACGCCATCCTCACCACGGACACTCGCACAAAGCACATCGCAGCCAGCTTCAAGGTCGGTGGATCGACAGTGACCATAGGCGGTGCCTCCAAGGGTGCCGGAATGATCCACCCGAACATGGCAACCATGCTGGCCTTCATCACGACCGACGCCGAAGTTGAAAATGCCTTCATGCGTCAAGCGTTGTCTGAAGTGGTTCAGCTCACATTCAACCAGATCGACATCGACGGTGACCAGAGCACGAACGACACCGTGCTGCTGATGGCAAATGGTGCAGCCGGCAACCCGACCATCTCAGGTGGCGATGAATCTTCCGAAGAGTTCAAGCAGGCGCTGTTTATCGTCGCCCGTCACCTCGCAAAAGAGATCGCACGTGATGGCGAGGGAGCCCGAACGCTGATCGAAGCAAGAGTTGAAGGCGCAGAATCCCACGAGGACGCGCGGAAGGCAGCCAGGTCAATCGCTTCATCGCTGCTGGTCAAGACCGCTATATACGGACGAGACCCAAACTGGGGGCGCATCCTGATGGCCCTCGGAAAGAGCGAGGTCAAGCTCGAAGAGCCCAAGCTACGGGTTTTCATCAACGATATCCAGATCGTCGCCGAAGGGAAGGCAATCGCCTACAACGTCCAGAGCGTCGTCTCTGCGCTCGGACAGGACGAGGTGCGCATTCGTGTCGAACTGGACGTCGGTGAGGGCCGAGGTACCGCTTGGGGCTGTGATCTCACCGAAGAGTACGTCGTCTTCAACTCCGCTTACACCACCTAGCCCTGCTGAGACGGTCCCTGTGTCCAATCTTTCAGACACCGCTCCAGCAAAGAAGCGGCAGGTTGCTAGCTTTTTCAGTACGCGCGCCATTTTCGGGAAGCGCCGGGCACCATGGTGAGCAACAACGAAGTCTCCGGCAAAGTGATCGTCATCAAGATCGGCGGATCAACCCTGGGCGAGGGAGATAGCACCGTACCCGACGTGATCGACCTCTGGAACCGTGGCGCAAAGCCGGTCGTGGTGCACGGTGGTGGCAAGATCATCTCCCGATGGGTGGCTATGCAGGGGATTCAGCCTGTGTTCGTGCGGGGGCTACGCAAGACGGACAGTGCGACTCTCGATGTGGCAGTAGCAGTGTTGGCCGGACTGGTCAACTCGGAGTTGGTTGCGGAGTTCGACGCTAATGGAGCGAAGGCGGTCGGTCTTACGGGCGTTTCCGGAGGGATGCTCAAGGCTGAGGTGATGGACGAAGCTCTCGGCTATGTCGGCAAGATTATTGAAACAGATGTACAGCCCATCAAAACGTTGCTGGATGCCGGCTTGATTCCAGTTATCGCGCCGATAGCGCTGCGGTCTGTGCCGCAGGAAGATCCAACTGAAGGCTCAGAACCTCGCATATTGAACGTAAATGCCGACACCTCAGCCGGTCACATCGCAAGGGCACTCGACGCCGATCGACTGATCTTCCAGACAGATGTCTCGGGCGTGCTCGACGCCACGCGCAGACTCATTCCAAGAATGACCAAAAGACAGGCGTACGATCTGATCGCAGGTGGAATAGCGGCAGGTGGGATGATCCCGAAGATCGAGGCGTGCGCCGACGCACTGGAAACCGTGGCATCAGGGCATATCATCGACGGACGTGAAGCAGGGGCGTTGCTCCGTTGTTGTGCAGGCGAGGATGTGGGCACCCGAATAGTATGAATTCATGCCAGTAAATTCAGAACGGACCGGTGACTGTTCACCGGTCCGTTCTGAATTCAACTTTGGGTGATTGAGCTGACTATTTGCTACCCAGCCCAGCAAACACACTGAGATCAAGTCCACCGAGCAATGACTGGAATGACTTGGTCGTCAGCTCGTTCATGCGGGCTCGTAGAGCGGTGATCTTAACCAGCCACTCCTCGATCTCTTCCCTCAACTGCTGACGGTTCACCTCATTCGGATCGCCGCCAACTGTTGCCTCGTTGAGTTTCTCAATCAGAGGGCGAAGCTCCGTCGAAATGATCTGTTCGAGAACATTCTCGAGCTCCTCAATCGCCTTCTCCAACTCCTCAGGAGCAGACAGTTCAATCTCGTGAATATTGCGAGCTATCTGTTCCTTCTCCTCGGAGACATCGTGGAGAGAGATTTCAAGGGTGTGGATCAAAACGCCAAACTGCTCTGCGATGGCCCCGTGCCGTCTCTCGATCTCTTCTCGCAGTTCGTGAATCCGTGCCTCAATCTCTTCGGCAGCCGTATCGTCCTCTGTCGCCTTGAGTTTCAACTCAAGTCCTGTGATCTCGGCTTCGAGCTGCTCGGCGGATGCCTCTTTGGCTGCCAGGAGTTGGCCTCGGTGCTCGTCTATCTGCGCCTGAATGGCAGAGTAAAGCTGCTTCAATTCGTCGAGCCGACGGTTCAACTCCTGTAGCTCAACACGCGTGCCGGGTGCTGCCTGGAACTGATCACCAGATCTCAACGTGGCAAGCTGCTTGTTCAGCGGCTCGAGTCTCTCGTTCCGAATCTGATTGACCTGCTCTTGAATCTCCTTCACATCGACGACAAGCTTGCCTTCGATGATCTGGTTCAGGCCATTCTGACGAGGCTGTATCTCATCTACCTGGATTCTGCGAACCTCTTCCTGAAGCTCTTTGTACTCAGCCTGCTCTTCGGGAGTGAGTCCCACACAGGCTGTGAACAGCGCAAACGGCGCCAGCATCAGTCCAAGAAGTCGCTTGTTGGCACGAAAATTCATGAGGTATCCCCCGTAACGAACACCATCTGGCTCTCTTCGCAAATCGAGAAAGATTCGGTCTGCAGGCTCAACACTAAAATCAAACCCGAACCGACTGTATGGATCATTCGGCCTAGATTTGGCTCATACAGGAATGCTCATGTACCAAATTGCTGCATCACACGAACTTGGTTCGCCCGGCACGCCAGATTGCGTTATATTTCGACCCCTCTGCTCTAAAAAGGCCTCACCAGACGCTTGATCCAATTGATGGATCAGCCTCAGGCAAAATCGAGCAGGATTGAGCTCCAAACTGCCCAAATCGCGCAAAGGAACGAGGGCGAAAGATGACCAGCACTGCCGAATACAAAGATCTAGAAGCGAAGTACTACATGCAGGTCGTGCGACGCATGCCGCCTGTGCTGGTCCGAGGTGAGGGCACAAAGGTGTTCGACAACGATGGCAAGGAGTACCTGGATTTCACAGCCGGTTGGGCTGTATTGAATCTAGGGCACAGTCATCCTGATGTGACTAAGGCCATTCAGGATCAGGCGGGCAAGATCCTGCAGATGTCGAATCTGTTCTACACAGTTCCGCAGTTACCGCTTGCGCAACTCATTGTTGAAAACTCTGCCGTTGATCGCGTCTTCTTCTGTAACTCAGGAGCCGAGGCGAACGAAGGCGCGGCGAAGCTAGCCCGCAAGTGGGGCAAGCTTAAGCTGAACGGTGCAGTTGAGATAATCACCACGCTGAACTCGTTCCACGGTCGCACCCAGGCGATGATGGCAGCGACTGGTCAACCCGCCTACCAGGAAAACTGGCGCCCGCTTATGCCAGGGTTCACAAACGTCCCGTACAACGATCTGGAGGCCATCAAGGCTGCTTACAGCCCCGACTCAACGTGCGCTGTGCTTTTGGAGCCGGTTCAGGGTGAAGGCGGCGTGAATATGCCGGACGACGGCTATCTGAAGGCTGTGATGGACTTCTGCCACGAGAAGAACATTCTGTTCATGCTCGACGAGGTGCAGACCGGAATGGGACGACTCGGCACGATGTTCGGCTACCAGCAGTTCGAAGGCGTCGAGCCAGACGTGATGACACTTGGAAAGGCGCTTGGCTCAGGCGCACCACTCGGCGCGTTTACCTGCAAAGAGTTCTGTTCTGTTCTCGAACCCGGAGACCACGGATCGACGTTCGGCGGGAACGCACTGACCACTGCGGCAGGTGCTGCAGCAGCCAAAGTAATGGTCGATGAAAACATTCCCGAGAAGTCGCTGGCTGCCAGCGCCCACCTCATCGGTAAGCTGACCGCACTCAATGAGAAGTACGACTTCATCAAGGAGATACGTGGTCTTGGCCTGCTCATTGGCATGGAGATGACGCGAGATATCGCAGGGCCAACCGTTGCAGAAAGCCTGGAAAACGGACTGCTACTGAATGCGGTACGACCAAATACTCTTCGATTCATGCCACCACTCACCGTCTCAATTGAAGAGATCGACAAGGCGATTGAGATACTCGACGCTGCCCTGGAAAAGACCAGCGCCGAGTAGGTTCTTCACTACGATCGTGAAAATCATAGAGCGCAGCCAGCAACGGCTGCGCTCTCTTTTTCTGAATTCAGGTCCCTATCACATCGCTTCGTGATGGTCATTTTCTGTCCGTCTACCATTCACAAGTGAGATCGGCGTGACACCGTGCCTTACCTGATACACAATTGTGTAATCGCGAACTTGATCGTCCCTACATAGTCAATCAGCCAAAGAAGGCGCAGTAGCTCATGGCAAGAGAAAAATGTGTACTCGCATACAGCGGGGGCATGGACTCAACAATCTCCGTTGTTTGGATCCAGGAACAGTACGACATGGACGTCGTCACACTCACGGTTGACCTCGGGGCAGGTCCTGAGATCGAGGGAGTCAGGGAGCGAGCAGCAGCAGCCGGAGCGGTCGAATCATTGATCTGGGATGTACGAGACGAATTTGTAGACGACTACGTCTGGCGCGGGTTGAAGGCGGCTGCGCTCTATGAGGGCGCTTACGCTCTCTCGACAGCGCTTGGCCGCCCGCTGATGGCTAAGAAGCTGGTTGAGGCCGCACGCCAGACCGGGGCCACAGCAGTCGCTCATGGCTGCACAGGCAAAGGCAATGATCAGGTGCGATTTGATGCTGGTGTGAAAACGCTCTCCGCACACGGACAGCCTCTGCGCATCATCGCCCCGGCGCGTGAATGGGGGATGAGCCGCGATGAAGAGAAGCAGTACGCCGCCAAGGCAGGCCTGGAGCTTCGTGAAGTAGGCGACGATCAGCGTGTCTATTCGATCGACAGGAATCTCTGGGGTCAGGCTATCGAGGGTGAAGATCTCGAAGACACCTGGGTTTCTCCACCTGAGGACGCTTACTCGTGGACCCGTCCCATCGCAGACACGCCAGATGGGCCGGAAGAGGTTGAGATCGGCTTCGAAGCTGG
>JAJCYX010000180.1 GCA_029262715.1 Chloroflexota bacterium | reverse complement strand
TTGGAACCGCAATGGCGCAGCCGGGAGAGTTCTCGCTTGCGATGGTCAAGACCGGGACCGACCACGGCGCTGTAAGCAGCTCTCTCAGCCCGATAGTGACCGCCGTAATCATAGTTAGCTCCGTGCTCTACCCGCTCGTTTCAGGCTCTGCTGCAGTGTTGGAGCGACTGATCGAGCGGCGTGCCCCAGTCAGGGTCCGTCGCCACGCACTTGCGATCAACACATCCGCGGTTCTTGCGGGTCAGATGATGCGAGCAGACGGGGAGGCTGGCAAACGGATCAAAAGGTTGTTGAGCATCGCCATTGTCAACACCGGGGTGATTGGCCTGATCGTCGTTGCCGGAATGGTTGTCCTGGGATTTGTAGGGCCGATTGCTGCGGGAATATCGGTGTCACCCGGACTGGTTGGCGTGGTGCTCGGCGGAATACTGGTAACGCTGTCTGTGCCACCGGGCATGACCGTCTGGAAATCTCTCTCTGAAGTATCTGAAGAGATCACGCATGAGTTGTTACTGCGTCGAGTTCATGTTGATCGAGAATCGTTCCCGGCTGCGGTGACTTCTCTGATTGGACACAGCTTTTTCGCTATTGCGCTGTTCGTAGTTGCCGTGTGGATGACGCCGCTCCTGTGGAAGTTGGTCTCAGTCGGCGAGCTTGCCACACCCGCATCGGTACTGATCATGGTTGGCACGATGGCGCTGACGGCCCGCGTCGCTCTCAAGATCCATAGCTCACTCGAAGAGACGTTCGAGCACACATTCCTTGGGCCTGAGACAGCAGAAGAGCCGCTGGTGGCACCTGCGATGAATTTGAACACTCCTGTGCCAGAAACCGAACCGGAGCCTGTACTGCATGAAACACCAGCCGAAGTTCATGCGCCAGTGCGTCAGTCGGGATCGTCCTTTTCAGGAGTCGAGTGGCAGCGAAAAACAAGGCGAGGTCGGGACAGCTTGCGAAGTTAGTTAAGCGGCGGTACGTTTCGTCTCATGGAACCTGCAATTAACCTCACTGATGACCTGGTCGAGCGATACAAGAAGATCACATCGGCAACCGCGTACAGCGGGACATGGCGGCTCGCTCCGCCAGACGGGCAGGAGTGGTTTGCCTCAGCCAATTACCAGCTGTGCCTGATGCGGGGCGTCAAGCCGATGACATCTGGCAAGAAGATGGTTGGCCGGGCACGCACTCTAAGGTTTGTGCCATCACGCCCTGATTTGCTTAAGATCACTCGACGCGGAGAAGACTCGCCCGAGTACAGAGCGATGGCGCGCTGTGGTCCCGGTGACGTGCTTGTTGTTGAGGCGCATACGTTCGACGAATACTCGTGCATCCTCGGAAATATGAAGACGCGCATGCTCTGGCATCAGCAGGCTGAAGGTCTGGTTACGGACGGTGCGATTCGTGACCTGCAGATGATTGCGGACGATTACGGTCTTGCGGTGTTTGCAGGAAACCGTTCACCGGCCGGAAACCTGCCGTTTCTTGAAGCGTACGAGGAAAATGAGCCGATCAATGTCGGCGGCGTGCTGGTGATGCCCGGCGATATGATCGTGGCAGACGACGACGGTGTAGTGGTTGTGCCTGCCGACCGAGCCGAAGAGGTGATTGACTGGATCGAGGAGCAGGAAGAGGCGGAGGAGTGGGTGATCAAGCTCATCGACAAAGAAGGTGTGCCGCCCGGCAAGTACTATCCGATCTCGGCTAAGACGAAAGAGCGGTTCCGTGCTGAGAAGCAGGCGAAAGAGCAGAACGGGCCGGAATAATCATGACAATCACAGCTGATGTAATCGTGGTCGGACTTGGCGCACATGGCAGTTCCGCAGCCTGTCACCTGGCGCGCAGGGGTCTGAAAGTGATCGGTTTCGACACTCTTCATCCGCCGCACACATTCGGATCGTCCCACGGTGGCGGGCGCATCATTCGGCAGGCGTATTCCGAAGGGCCGTTCTACGTTCCGCTAATGTTGAGAACGTACGAACTATGGGAGGACCTGCAGGACCGCACCGGTAAAGAGGTGATGCGTATTACAGGTGGCCTGTCGATTGGCGATTCACGTGGCAAGGGCACCGCCGGTATTCGTGAGAGCGCAGCGAAGTTCGATCTTCCGATAGAGACGCTTACACCGAACGAGATTCACGAACGGTTTCCCGTCCTTCACCCGAACGAGCACATGGAAGCAACGTTCGACCCTCGTGGTGGCGCATTATTTCCTGAAACGGCAGTTCAGGCGCACCTTGATGAGGCGATTAAAGCCGGTGCCGATCTTCGTTTCGATGAACCCGTGATCCGCTGGCGACCGGACCGTGAAGGCGGTTCAGTGCAGGTCGAAACGAAATCCGGGACATTCGAAGCGAAGCAACTTGTCTTTACTGCCGGTGCATGGCTGCCTGAGCTTGTATCGAAGCTAAAGTTGCCGATGTGGATCGAGCGACAGGTGTTGTTCTGGTTCGAGCCCCGTGCAAATGCGGATGCGTTTTTACCGGAAAATATGGGCAACCACGGCTGGGAGTACGAGCCCGGCCATTCGTTCTACGCTCAGCCGAACTACGGTGAGGGTGTGAAGGTTGCTCTGCACCACGATGGTAGAAGCTCGAACCCGGATACTTTGGACCGCGTGGTCACCGCAGAGGATGAGAGCGCACTGCGTGAGCAGATGGAACGCTACGTTCCGGATCTAAACGGAAAACTGCTGAGCAGTTCTGTCTGTATGTACACAAACACTCCCGACCGGCATTTCCTAATCGATCATCATCCCGGCCACAAAAATATCCTGTTGATCAGCCCGTGCTCCGGTCACGGCTTTAAGTTCTCTGCTGTTATGGGAGAGATCGTGGCCGACATGGTTACCGAGGGACGCTCGAAGTTCGACCTGTCTGAGTTCGGCGTCGAGCGGTTGTTGACTGAAGAGTCGCAGGCTGCGTGCCCGCCAGAGCGCAGGCCGTACACAGTTACATGATCGACCGAATCCTGCTTGTGTTGACCATGGCTTTAGTCACGGCAGTTGTTGCGTGCTCGACCTCGGAAGAGGGCGATCTGGAAAGCGAGGCGCTTGCGCCAACCGCGTCGAACGGATCAGGCTCAGTGGTTGCGAAGACTGAAGCCGATTGGGTCTACTGGCTCTCTGATATCGATCTGAGCGCTATTGCTGCCGCACAGCCAGAGATTGCAGTGATCGACTACTCACGGGACGGCGGGGAGGACACCGAGTTCACTCCTGACGACATAGACCGACTTCGCGCCGGAATGTCCGGTGAAAAGCTTGTCATCTCATACATGAGCATCGGAGAGGCCGAGGACTATCGATACTACTGGCAGGATTCATGGAATTCGGATGCACCGGGGTGGCTCGAACAGGAGAACGGCAACTGGCCCGGAAACTTCAAGGTCAGGTTCTGGAACTCCGACTGGCAGGGCTTCATCTTCGGCTCGCCGGACAGCTATCTCGACAAGATAATCGCTGCCGGATTCGATGGCGTTTACCTGGATATTGTCGACGCTTACGACTACTTCACTGAGAAGAGTCGAGCCAGCGCAGAAGACGAGATGGTGGAATTCATTACTGCGATCAGCGAGTATGCGAAACAGCAAGAACCCGGCTTCCTGATATTTCCGCAGAACGCACCGGAGCTGGGTATCCGCAGCGACTATCTTGCGGTGGTCGACGGCATAGGGATGGAAGGTGTGTACTTTGGCTGGGACTCACCAAATACCGCTACAAATCGTGTTGATACTGAGTGGTTGGAAGAGCAGTTAGCGAGATTCGTCGACGCTGACAAGACGGTTCTGGCAGTTGAGTATGCCGCTGACGCCAATGACGTGGCGGAAGGATATCGGCAGTCCCGGGCCCAGGGATTCCGTTCCACAGTGACGCATATCGACCTCGACCGCCTGCCGCTACCAGCGCCCTGATCGCAGCAAGTTCCTCTATGGCAGCTTGTCAATCAGGGACTCGCACGTCGCAAGTTGTCGCTCGCAAAGCAAGACTAGATTCCCTGCCACGGCGAACGCCGGATACCTGTTGACCACCGGAATCAGAGGGTCGGTCTGACCCGGGTCCTTCGAAATCACCGTTTCGGCAATCGGCACACCAGCACTCAGCGCCTCTTCGTGCGAGCCATAGACCCAGACCTCGATGTCCCTCTGCTCGAAGAACCCGTACCAGGCCTCCGAAGCACCACCCAGCGTTTCAGTCTCGAACTCACTCGACTTCTTGTAGCCAATGGTGACCAGGTCGTCCATTGAGAACGTCGCCTCTTCCCGCACGAAAACGCGATCGTTGATCACACCTGTACCGCCGGAAGCTGGGGCTTCTGCCGTGCCATCGCTGCCACACGCGATGACGATGCCAAACAACATCGAAAACAGCGTTGTCAGCAGCATTTTTCGTAGTGAGATTTTAAACATGGTGCGCGATCTGCTCCTTCATTGGTGCCTGACCTCGCCGACGCGTGGCAGTATCGCGCAATCAAGTTGTCATATCACCCTGTCGGCATCGATCAGCCGAAATCAAGCGCCGACAACAGTAAGCCGCATCCGCCAGTTATCATCACCCGAAACCGGAGTCCCGGAACCATTACGCGCTAATCGAGATCAACTCTTCACCTACGAAAAATTAACCGACGACTGGAGAAAAGATGGCAGCGAACAAGCGAATACTCATCATGGGTGCAGGCGGAATCGGTAGCGTCGTCGGCGGTCTGCTCTCCGAAGGTGGACACGACATCACGCTTGTCGATCAGTGGGTGGAGCATGTTGAGGCGATCAAGGAAAACGGCCTCACCGTAGAGACGCGCTGGGACAAGCACCACACGCATCCGCGGGCGCTGCATCTGTATGAGCTTGCGCAGGAGGAGAAGCCGTTCGACATTGCGTTCATTGCGGTCAAGTCGTACGACACAGACTGGGCGACGATGTTCGTAAAGCCATACGTGGACCCGGAGAACGGCATATTTGTCGACTACCAGAACGGCATCAATGACGAACGTGTGGCTGCCGTCGCCGGGGCAGATCGCACGCTCGGCTGCATCATCACCATTAGCGCCGCTGTCTATGAGCCCGGGCTGGCGCTGCGCACGGACACCAATGATCTCGGATACAAGATCGCAGAGCAGGACGGTTCGGACACGGCGCGGGCGAGGGAGCTTGTTGAGATCATGCAGGCGGCTGGTGATACCGAGTTCACAGACGACCTCTGGGGCGATCGGTGGTCGAAGCTGATGATCAACTGCATGAACAATGCGCTGGCAGGGATCAGTGGTTACGGCACGGCCGAGACCCGAACGAACACAGACACGCGCAGGATTGGAATTCAGCTTGGGGCCGAGGTTGCGCGTGTTGGCAAGGCGCAGGGCCAGAAGCTGCACGCTGTGCTGGGACTCGCGCCTGAGATGGTGATTGACGCAGCCGAAGGCAGGAATATCGAAGAGGTGGAATCGATGCTGCTTGAGACCGCTCGAAAAGCCGGATCAGGCGGTGTGCCGTCGTTCGGCCAGGATGTGCGAAAAGGCCGCAGGACAGAGATTGATTTCCTCAACGGCTACGTTAGCGAAAAGGGTCGTGAGGTCAATGTGCCGACGCCGTTCAACGATCGGATAGTCAAGATCGTCCACGACCTCGGAATCGGCTTCGAGGGAAACCCTGCGCACCTGAAGCCGCTCGTGGAGATGCTGCCTTAGCATTCTGCCTGGAAACATCTGCTGGCCGTGACGTTTCAAGTTCCGTATTCAACGAGGTTTTCGATGCCCTGGGATCCTGCTCAGTACTTCAAGTTTGCCGATCATCGGCTGCGACCGGCAGTCGATCTGGTGAACCGGATTAATGCAGAGTCTCCATCGATCATCTATGACCTGGGTGCAGGTGCTGGCAATGTGACCGAATTGCTGGCAAAACGATGGCCGGCCGCTCGCGTTGTAGGTGTGGATAGCTCGGAAGAGATGCTTAGACAGGCGGCACAACGTGCGTCGAACATCGAATGGGAAGTTGGCGATATCGGGACGTGGCGGCCAGAAGAACCTGCTGAGCTGATCTTTTCGAACGCGGCCCTGCACTGGATCACAGGTCACGAAAATTTGTTCACTGGGATTATGTCTTCGCTTGCACCTGGTGGCGTGCTCGCAGTGCAGATGCCATGTAATTTCGGCGCACTCTCGCACACATCGATCAGCGTCGCGGCTGAAGCCGGCCCGTGGCGAGATAAGATCATACCTCTGCTACGCCCGGCACCAGTGGAGCCTCCTCCCTTCTACATCGAACTACTATCTCCGTTTGCAGACACGCTGGATGTGTGGGAGACGGAATACATGCAGGTGCTCAACGGTGAAAATCCGGTTAAGGAGTGGACTAAAGGCACCTGGCTACGCCCGCTGCTCGACGCGCTCGAAGAGCCGGAGCGGAGTGAGTTTGAGTCTGTGTATGCAGACCTTGTAGCCGATGCGTATCCGAAGCAACGAGATGGAACGACCGTTTTCCCGTTCAAACGACTCTTCATCATCGCCGTAAAAGCATGAAATTGAATCACACGCAGCGATTAAATACCGCGACGAGGACTAAGAACACATGACATTGAACATCGCACTGGTTGGCTGTGGTGGCATGGGGCTGCGGCATGCGCACGGTTACGTGGAACTGGTCAAGGCCTTCGGCGCGAACGGCGCTCCCGGAGCAGGACCGGTCGAGATGATCGCAGTCTGTGACAGACATGAAGGTCCAGCGTTACGCGTTGCCGACATGATCGAAGAAGCAACAGGCAAGCGTCCCGAGATATCTCTCGACTTCGACGCGATGCTTAGGGACCTGAAGTCACTCGACGCAATAGACATCGTCACAGACACGCCGATGCATCACCGGTTTGCCATCGCCGCAATGGACGCCGGGTTGCACGCAATGACGGAAAAGCCGATGGGCCTCACCCTCAAGGCCTGTCGTCTGATGAGGGACGCTGCGGAGCGTACTGGTAAAGTCATTGCTGTCGCCGAGAACTACCGTCGTGACCCCGTCAATCGTCTCAGCAGGGCGCTGTTGGATGCCGATGCAATTGGCAAGCCGTACTTCGCGCTCGACATCGCACTCTCTAGCGCTCGAGGCGGCGTTATGCACGGGACCGTCTGGCGTGCGAAGCGCAACGAGGCAGGTGGCACCGTGCTTGATGCCGGTGTCCACAACGCTGACATGCTGCTGTACCTGATGGGTCCAGCGCGCAACGTC
>JAJCYX010000179.1 GCA_029262715.1 Chloroflexota bacterium | reverse complement strand
AGCGGAAAGGCCTACGGTCAACTAGCGGGCTGCCAGCAGGCAGCAATCCTGCCACCGAATAAATTTTTGTCACCTCTAGCGAATCATCAGGGGTCATCTCAGGCAATATCGAAGGCAGAGAGCGAGCCAGCAACGTCTTCCCCGAGCCGGGAGGCCCGGTCATAAGGATGATGTTTCCTGCAAACTCTTCATGCTCTCGATAGGAACAGCACCGCTGACTTCGCATTCGCCACCCGACACCTTGACCTGTACCTGTAGCGCATCCAGGGCCATCCGGCGGAGGCTGTTGTCCGCGTTGGCAAGAGTGCCGTCCACCCTGCTGATGATCTCGCGGATGGCCGGGATGGAGTCCCCTCGCTGTTGGATGCCCGTGATCTGAGACGTCAACGCGGCAATTCTCGCCTTCACCTTTGATCGTTCGGCTTTTAGCTCACGGCCACGGACGGCAACCGCATCATCGTCTAGCTGGCCGAGTTCGTAGAGGCGGATGATTCGAGCCTCCCGGTCTTTCAAGCCGTCCCGTTGACTCTCCGCTACTGCCAGTTCAGCATCCAGCACGGGGAGTGTCTGAGACTGCTGCGCCCGCATCTCTCCGATCACCACGTCAGGCTGAGTGAGCACCTGCGTGATCTGCTGCCAAACTTCCGATTCAAGGATCTCGGCCCTGACGGTGCGCAGGTTGCACTCGACCTTGCTCAGTGAGTCACGCGCGCTGGCGCATCTGTAGTAGCGGAATTTCTTACGCACGGAAAAACCGGACACGGCTGCGCCGCAGTTTCCGCATCGGGCGTATCCGGTCAGCCAGTAGAGCCCGGCTCCGGCGTTCCATGATGGCTTTTTCACAGATAGGCCATTTTGCGCAGCGTCCCATTGTTCTCGCGTGACGATGGCAGGAAACGCGCCCCGAGTAATCGTCCACTCGTGCTCTGGCACATCCTTTTGTATCGTGCCCACGCGTTTCCTGCGGCCCCATGCGAGATCACCGCGGTAGATGGGATTTGCCAGAATCCTACGGACCGTAGTGCGGCCCCACAGAGCCCCGGTGAGTGTGGGTACGGCGTCGGCATTGAGATCGCGGACTATGCCACGGACCGGACGGCGATCGGCTGCCATCCTGAATATCCGACGCACCGTCTCGGCCTGTTGCTCATTGGCGGTGAACGTCTTGTCGGCCTTGTTATACGTCAGGCCGAAGACGCCTGGGCCTACACCGTTCGGCATCCGGCCTTCACTGGCACGTCGGCGCTTGCCTCTGGCAGTCCGCTCAATGAAAGCGGCCCGTTCCTGCCCTGCCGAGAATGAGCGTAGGAACTGCATAACGCTGGCAAATGGCCCTGCCGTGGGAACCGATGTGTCAACGAACAGGACGGTCACGCCATGCTGCCTGAGCGCGTCCATGTAGCTGAATATCTTCCATTCGTCGCCCGGTTCTTTTGGCCTGTAGAGCCGGTCAAGCGTGTAGGCGATCACGGTGTCGAAAGCCCCCGATGCCGCCCCGCTAAGTAGCTTCTGAAGACCAGGCCGGGTGAGATCCGTGCCGGTGTGATCTTCTTCGATGCTGCACCCGGCAGCCACGGTCAGGCCAAGCGAAGCCGCATGATCTCGGCACGCCTGCATTTGAGTGGTGAGTGATGTGCCGGAGTCGGCCTGCTCTTGCGTGGACACTCGGCAGTAGAGCGCTGTTGTGTGTCCTACGGATGTGTCATTGAGCATCGGTGGTTCCTTTTCTTGCCCGTACCTCGCGCCATTCACGAGCTCGATGGCGAAGTGCACATTTGCTTTGTGCACGCTTTTGAAGCCCAGCCTTCACCTGCTCGACTTCCCTTTCTGATGGTGGACAGAATTTCATCCGTCGGTCAGTTTGCACAAAGAATCCACCGCACTCATCGCACTGCTGTAACGGTCCGTTACGGACTGCTGTTTTCAAGTGCCAATACACAACGTCGATCAGAGATCGCCATGTGAGAAATTCTTCCAACCCTTTCATTCTGTGACCAATTGGCTTGATACCCGCCGAAATGATCAGGCCGATAAGTTCTGTAGCCAAGCGGTGCCTGAGCAACTCAGCCGCCTCAGGCGCGTCCCGGTCTGTTTGCATATCGAAACTATGGAAACCTGCCCACGCTGACCCTACCCAGTACTCCCCATCATGCTCGAAACATCTCACGCTCGGGTCTGGACTACCGAACGGGTCACTGGCTATAAGTGGGTCGGCGGCGAGAGCATATGTCTCTAGCAGGGCGCTCAGGCGTGCACTATCGTTCTCTTGAAGCGCATGTCTGAGATCAAGTGCAGCGCGAATGTTGTGGGCATGTCCCCAAATGGAATCAAGGCTGCCTTCAAAGGCGAATTCAGGTGGGTCTTCCCGTTTTCGCCCAACGGGACTCAACAGCCCCCATTCATTGACGAAACGAAGTGCCTCTTTCACGTCGCCTTGTTGAATCTTGGCTAGTTCAAAGGGCAAGCGCGGATATGCGACCGGCATGTATGAGCTGCGAAGCTTCGCAGCAGGGACCGCCCGGATCACCTGTCCGACCACTTCATAACGCCGAAACACCCACCACATCTGACTACTCGGCCCCAGACGAAGGCTTTCGTTGCGCTCTTGATGCCGAGTAAGTTCCACTTCTTCTCCGATGCTGTGCGTAACGTAACGCTAATTTTTCAAGACAGCCGTTGCGTCACGCCAAAAATCAATGAATGATGAGATCGTAACCCCGCACCGGGGCGAACGCAAGCACATGGAGGTCAGTTTTGACGACCATAGTTGTGAACTCCATTCCGGAGGTCGCCAAACGATTGAGGGCGAGTGAGCGGTTCGTTGAAAACGAGATCGCTCGCGGCGAACTCAAGGCGATCAAGGTAGGACGTCTAACGAGAATTCAAGAAGGGGATCTAGCCGACTATCTGGCATCCCGTCCAGTTGCCGGTAACCGGTCAAGGCAAGGGACGACTAACTGATGATCGTCACCGGCACCACGCGTTCAGAAGCCTGGAATCGGCTATTTAGCCGTCTGTTGGCTGATGCGCAGGAGCCGGAGGATTCAGGAAAAGAGAC
>JAJCYX010000178.1 GCA_029262715.1 Chloroflexota bacterium | reverse complement strand
CATGCCGTGATGGAATGAGAATCTGATGAACAATTTGCGACTCAGTGAGACAGCCGACCTAATTGGCCGTTTACCATTCTGGGCGGGGGTCCTCCTATGGGGATTTATGATATCCGCCGGAATCGTGATCCTATTCCTGATCTGGATCTGGCTCATCGTGATTATGACTTGAGGTGGTGGCCTGTTTCGCTATTCCCGTTTTGCACCATGCCGAGGCTGCTACGCGTTCATGCAGTCGACGGGAATGGTGAACTACCATGCCGTGAACTGCTTCCGATACGGTGATGTGTAAGGGCTCGTCAGTTCGGGTTGCCGAAAATAGGTATGTCTGCGTACCGGCGTTAGCCCTGATTCCATTGACTACGGGTTGATCTTTAGATTCAATAGAACACAGCGCCTGTAACCGGGCGCCGGATCAGGTGCAAACGGTTGAAAACCGACCGATGCCTCTTCCAGCGGCAATGGTTCTTGCAAAAGGCCGCACCCGTCTACGTTCCCGAGTAGCTCAGCGGTAGAGCAGCTGACTGTTAATCAGCGGGTCACAGGTTCGAATCCTGTCTCGGGAGCCAAACAATTTCAATACTTGATTGATCACTGTGGATTAAATGCTTCAAGCATCCCGCACCATGTGCATGACCGCTCCTTGTTCGTCTGAAATCCTGTGGTCGTAGCGAAAACCGATCTTCTTCAACACTCGAATTGAAGGAGTATTCCAAGTAGGCACGGTAGCCCAAACACGTTGCCTGCCTGTTGCAAAGGCCGCTTCAAGTACGGCACTTGCCGCCTCAGTGGCGTACCCGTAGCCATGCGTTCGCCGAAGCATTTCATAGCCGATTTCCGGCTCATCGAAGCTGTAGTGCCCTACAAATAATCCGCAGTACCCGATCTGATCACCTTGATCACGCCGAGTAATCCCAAGAAACCCAATACCACTCTGATGCGCCTGCTCATTCTGCTTCACAAGGCGGTCGCGGACGTCAGCGAGGTTACGAGTCGTGCCGCCTTCATGCTCACTCAGAATTTCGAGATTGCACTCAGCATCCTCCGGGCCGCGAAGGCGCAGAGAGAGTCGTTCAGTCTCAATGAAAAAAGACATTGGCCGATACACGCTCGTCATATCTACGCAAATCCCTCGCTTAATTTCGCCTCAGACAATTAGTTCTACAGCGCAGGGGCAGCCATTTTACGACGCCAGTAGGGATTGATCGTAGAACACTTCGATTCTTGCAAACCTGGTCACAACCCTATGGTTAGCTCGACAGCGGTAGACCCGCTGACTGTTAATCAGCGGGTCATAGTGGGCGCCCTCTGGGCAATCCTGTCTCGGGAGCCAAACTCACTCAGGTCCGATGTCCGTTGATCACCATGCAAGTGTCTTACGTTTGGCCTCGGCTACGACAACGACCGTCCGTGTCCATTGGGGCGTTTTGTCGTTGGAGTCAATCTCATCCACAGTAAGCCAGAGGACTGCCGCCACTTCGTCCGGGTCAGCAACATGGGCTTCTCCACTCTTAAACTGGCACAGAAACGCGACGTCTATCACGGATTCCCCGGTGTCTAGTGTGAACTGACTGCTTCGGATGTAGGCCATCTCGCCGACCGTTACGCCTGTCTCCTCAAGGATCTCTCGGCGCAAGGTCTCTTCGAGGATTCCGGCCCCCTCGTCGCCATGTTCGACTTTGCCTCCGGGAGGAGCCAGCACACCGGGCGCCTGCTCTTCATGTTCACCTCGCACGATCATGAGATAACGGTTGTCACGAACGATGAGGGCCTGCGTGTTCACGACGAAGCTCGGTAGTGGCATCACGATTTTCCTTTGACTCTCGGTCAGAAACGGGGATTGCAATCGGGTTCTGACTATCACAACGTCTGATCTTGCCCCCAAAACCCGCGCCCTAGATCGTCACTCTGCACGACAGACTATGCGGGCCGCACCATTTCAATGAAATCGATTTCGCCTCGATTGGATTTACGGCGAAATTGGTGCACCCTCTCAAACTCTGCACGCTCGTAGACACGAACTGAAAATTCATCAGGCTCAACTCCGCCTCTAGTTGAGCCTTGCATCGTCGTTCTCGTCTTCTGTGGTACCGGGGCTCGGCTTTTCAATGCCTGTCGTTCGTAAATCAACATCCGCCAACAGATAGAGCGTACTCGAGGGAATGGTTCTCTGATCTTGACTGGTAGCATCTAGGACTCAATGTCAAACCGCATGCAGAATCCAGACCATTTACGCAATATTGCCTACCCTGATTCATCTCGCCTGAACGCGCGCACTGAATTCTGGCAGCGGTTTGGCCTCAACGCGGACCAATGGTACGGGTGGTACTTTGGCCATTTCTCACCTCCGGCAAGTGCTCGCATCCTGGAAGTCGGCTGCGGGCCGGGTGGAATGTGGGATTGGGGGTTGGCTAATAGTCAGGTCTCACCGACGTGGGATGTCACCCTCAGTGACTTGTCGGAAGGGATGGTGTCCGAAGCCAGAGACGTTTTTTCGCCGACTGGCCGCGAGTTCACATACAGAGTCGCCGACGTGTGCGAGTTACCGTTCACTGACGGCAGTTTCGATGTTGTGGTAGCCAACTACATGCTCTATCACGCGTCAGAACCTGGACAGGCCGCATCCGAGATAAGCCGCGTGCTGACACCTGACGGCAGCCTGTATGCCGCAACGAACAGCGAAAGTCACATCAAAGAGATCGTCGATCTTCAGCGTCAATTCGCGACTACATCAGAAGGGGCTGTATACGCGAGTTCGACACATGAGGCATTCACTCTAGAGAACGGCCAAGGAATTCTCAGCGAACACTTCCAGCAAACAGAGGTCCATGCAGGGGAAAGTATGGCGGAGGCCGATGACGTCGGGCTGCTCGTAGCGTTTGTAGAGTCGCTGGATGTTGACGTAGACGCAGCCAGACTTACCGATCACCTGAAGTCGCATATTGACCGACACGGATGCTTCACGGTGACACGGTCGTCAGGACTGCTAGTGGCAACCCACCCAACTGAACGTGCCCCGAGACCGGGTGGTTAGTCGCCAAGCCTTAAGAAATCCTCTTCTAGGCCAGTTCAGAAGTCCGATTGGCTATACCAACCTGCCGATTCGGAACGTTGTGCTGGGTCAGCGACTGCTAATTTCGTTGATGACTTACCCATCTTCCGCCTTCAGCGACCTTGACAATTGGTAAGTCTATGCCTACATTACTGTAAGTTACACCTTACACACTTATTTTGATTTTAGCGGAGGAAGCCATGCCTGAGTACATTCTCGCTTACCACGATGATGCAAGCAAAATGCCGAAAAAACCCGAAGATGGTGCTGCTCAACAGGCCAAATTCATGGCCTGGATGAGTGAACTGGGCGATGCCGTGGTCAATCCCGGCACGCCTTTCGGACAGGCAAAGATGGTGAGCTCAGACGGTATTTCAGAGGTCGATAACGCAGATCGGCTGTCGGGTTTCTCGACGATCAGGGCTGACAGCCTTGATGCTGCAGCCGACATAGTGAAAACTTGCCCGTATCTCGTGTTCGGCAGTATCAGGGTCGCCGAAGTTATGCAGATGGGATAGCCGAGGCTGAACCTGATTCATCGCATGCAGCAATATCGCTCGAAGATTTAGAACGTCATGGCATACGCAGAAGTGTTCACAGCGCTCGCAGACCCGACTCGCCGCGGGATTCTGGAGGCGCTGCGCGGGGAACCGAAAACCGTGGGTGACCTGGCAGCCAATCAGCCGGTCAGTAGACCTGCGGTTTCGCAACATCTGAAGGTTCTCGAAGCCGCCCGGTTGGTCGATGTAGAACCGCAAGGTAACCGCAGGCTCTACTCGATCAAGAGCGAAGGCCTGGATGAGCTACGGCAGTACCTTGAAAGTTTCTGGTCCGAGACCCTGTCTGCCTTTGGCGCAGAGATTACTCGCCGCATGAAATCGAAATAGGACGACCAGATGCCACATGATTGAGCCGCTCGTCAAAACGATTGAGGTTCCGTGCGACCAGGAAACTGCGTTCGGGGTGTTCGTGAACGAGATGGATAGCTGGTGGCCGCTGAGCAGGTTCACGGTTTCGGCGATGGGCGGCGGGGTTGCGAAAGCGCTGCGGGTAGAACCGCGAGTTGGCGGAACTATTGTCGAGATCGGCCATGACAACACCGAGTACCTGTGGGGCACGTTTCAGTCGTTTGATCCGCACGATTCGATCAGCATGGACTTTCACATTCCTCAACCGGGCGAGGTCGTGGAGTCGAGGACTCTTGTCGAGGTGCGATTCATGCCGGTCGAAGACGACCGCACGCGCGTCGAGCTAACCCAAACCAACTGGGAGGCGCTGGGTGAGTGGGGTGCGACGTTGCGTGGCGGCTACGACGGTGGGTGGGACGATATCTTCGGGCAGGCGTATAAGACGGCATGTGGCGGTTAATACACTGGGCCGTAGTTGGCATGAGTTAAGATGCCGGTGCGTTGACCCTAACGGACACCAATCCTGGGACCCGGTGCATGAACCGCAGACATTCGATATTTCTACTCACGTTTTTTATTCTCGCGCTTGCCGCTGCATGTGGTTCAGACAGCACGCCCAATTCACCTGAAGTCGAGGGAGCGGCGAGTACAGGCTCACCAGATGCCATTGAAATCCCATCCAGCATCGTTCAGCAGAACGCCACCTTTAACCCCGATTCGTTCGTATCCGCCGGTTGGAAGAAATCTAAGCAGTACTCCACGGAAACCGTGCCCGATGCTAACGAGATCTGGTACGGGTTTTTCAACCAGAAGGACATTGAGATTCGCTTCTACGACGATCACGAAACTGCGCTGAATCTTGGGAAGCCAGTGGCTGAGGCAGCGATCGCCGAGAACGTGAAGCGGTCGCGGGGCGGCGAGCTGCTGGATGTGAGCGGAGGATCGTTCAGTGCTTACAACGCGTATGTTGTTGCCGGTAACGCCATACTGCTATGCGAGCTTGATATCTCGGCGTGCGAGGCGCTGGTGGAGAACCTGGAGTAGAAGTTCCGCAATTTTCCGACACTGCA
>JAJCYX010000177.1 GCA_029262715.1 Chloroflexota bacterium | reverse complement strand
GCCTCACCGCCGGTCATCGCCGTGTGACCCTCGCTCGATAGCCATGCTTTGAATACCTCGGCAGCGCTTGCCGGGATGTTGTCGCTAACGGTGAATTCGATCATGGAGCCGTCCTGATCTCTTGAATTGAGGGGTTCGGTGCAAGGCTGCATAGCCCGGCAAGAGCGAGTGTAATGCAACTGCTGGTAGTGTCGGATGGTGGCAGTGCAGCAAGCTACATTTTCTTTGTGTCATCCCGACCGCAGCGGGGTTTTCGTATGGAGGGATCTAACTGTAGAGGCACCCTCACCCGCGCGGCTCAGCATCAAGTCAGGGTGAACTACCCCCTCTCCCAGGTTGGGAGAGGGATAAAGGGTGAGGGCCGTTTCGTCGGGTAGGAAAGAGAGATCCTCTGTGTCAGCTACTTGTGACTAACTTGAAAATGCCGCATGCGGCACCCACCCTCTAGCTCCCTCCCTGCCAGGGAGGGAGGAGAAACCGGCCCGTATCCACAAAGCCAATGAAATCTGAAGTCGACGCATTTCTTCACTACGCCACCGTTGAGCGTGGCATGTCCACGAATACGGTTTCGGCGTATCGCAACGACCTTGCCGGGTTCACCCTCTACTTTGCTGAGGACACCGGTGATCTGGCGTTGAGCGATTGGCGGTCGATCACTCCGGAACATGTCAATGAGTTGCTGGCGGACATGGACGAGCGTGGATATTCACCCGCAACTCGCTCCCGAAAGATCGCTGCCTTGCGTTCATTCATGAAATTCCTTGTGGAAGAGCGAGTCCTCGAAGAGAACCCGACTTCCCACATTCGCACCCCCCGAGCGGGTCGACCGGTCCCAGACGTACTGACCTCCACCGACGTCGAAGCACTTCTCGATTCGGCCGCTCACGGCACCGCCCCTGAAGATCGACGAGACCATGTGATGATCGAATTGATGTACGCCGCAGGGTTGCGAGTGAGTGAGCTGGTTTCGCTGGACGTGACTGACGTGAACCTGCGCAGCGCAACGGTGAGAACGCTTGGCAAGGGCTCGAAGGAGCGAATTGTGCCCTTGCATGAGGTCGCGGTGAGCGCCATTGAGAGTTACCTGCAAGGCGTGCGACCGCAGCTGGCGAACCGGGCGCAGTCCGATTCCATGTTCCTTGGGCGACGCGGGCGCAGGCTATCTCGGCAGGCATTCTGGCAGCGTCTGAAGCATGTGGCCGCCCGAGCCGGCATTAACGCTCACATCACTCCGCACACGCTGCGGCACAGCTTTGCGACGCACCTGTTGCAGGGTGGAGCTTCATTGCGGCACGTACAGGAGCTACTCGGTCACTCGTCGATCTCGACCACACAGATCTATACGCACCTAACGTCCGAGCATGTGCGCACCGAGTACGACAAGGCACACCCTCGAGCCTGACTAAGAGACCGCTTCTCACCGATCATATGCGCCGGTAAACTTCAGGCTATGAAAGCGGTCTTCTTCGATCTGTACGAAACTCTTGTTACCCACTTCGATCCGAACTGGGTTCCTCCACCGCAGTCGATTGCCCAGCGGCTCGGCATCAAAGAATCGACGTTCACCGAGCACTGGCCTCAATTGGACAGATCCTGGCAGGCCGGTGAGATCAGCCAGTATGGCGATGCGCTGACTCAACTCTGCGCAGCGGAGGGGAAGGAACCTGATCTCACGGTCATAGAAGAACTTTATGGTGAGTACCAGGCACGAATCGCCCGACTCTTTGCGATCATTGAACCGGAGATCATCGAGATGCTCAACGCTCTCAGGCGGTCGAAGCTGAAGTTGGGAGTGATTACGAACGCATCCGATCTCGACGTAGAACCCTGGCAGACTAGCGAACTAGCACCGCTTTTCGATGACGTCGTGATCTCGCACGAAGTCGGACTGCTCAAGCCAGACCCGCGGATATACGAACTTGCCTGCAAACGGATTGAGGTTCGACCAGGCGATGCCATTTTTGCGGGTGACGGCGGCTCGGACGAGCTACGCGGCGCGGAGGAATTCGGGCTTGATCCAAAGTGGTGCATATGGTTCCTGGGCAGATGGCCAGCAGGCGTCACACCGAACGGGTTTCCAGGCGGAGAATGGCGAGATCGTCCGTTCGATGGCCCTTCACCATACGAAAGATTTTCACGGCCTCAGGATCTACTTGCTGTCATCCTGAGCTGAATCCAACGAGAACCATGTCATGGCAGTGAAACTTAGAACCTACCAACACGATAAGGACTTCGACCGAGTCGGCCGATTCCTTGTGGAGACTTACCGCACTTCTGGTGGGCACATTAATTGGCTGCAACCTCGTTGGGAGTATATGCACTTCCACCCGTTGATACAGAACATAGCGCTGGAATCGATTGGGGTTTGGGAGGCTGATGGTGAAATTGTTGCGGTCGTTCACCCTGAACTCAGTATGGGTCTGGCTTTCTTTGAGGTTCATTCAGACTTTGAGCATCTCAAGCCTGAGATGCTGGCACATGCAGAGGAGAAGATCAGCGCTCGAATCGATGACGGGCATCAACTGGCAGTTTGGATAAACGAAGCAGATCGCCAGTTCCAGGAGATAACAGCCTCAGCGGGATACGAACGAACAGGCAGAAGTGACCCGATGTCGTTACTAAAGACCGCGGATCTGCGGCCGAAATCTGGAATGGCTGAAGGTTTTAGCCTCAAAAGCCTTGCAGACGACAACGATCTCTATAAAGTCCATCGGCTGGAATGGCGAGGTTTTGGGCATGGCGACGAACCGGACGACGATAGCGAATATGGACGGGTGTTAATGGGAGTTGAGGGCCGGAAAATGATGGAGGCGGCCCCGAACTTCAGGAAAGACCTGAACATCGTTGTCGTGGCTCCGAATGGCGACTTTGTTTCTTACTGCGGTATGTGGATCGAGCCGGTGCATCAGATCGCGTATGTCGAACCGGTCGCCACGGACCCTGACTACCGACGGTTGGGACTCGGCACAGCAGCAGTGCTCGAAGGCGTCAGGCGGTGCAAAGCCGAGGGCGCGGTTGCAGCTTGTGTCCTTTCGACTATGCCGTTTTATCAGTCGATGGGATTCGAAAAAATCTACGGTTCAGAGCTGTGGTCTCGGGAGTGGTGAAGGGCATCGGTCCAAGGAAGGATGACAGCACTCTGCAATGTACTGTTGATCTGCTCCGCACCAACCATCCGAAGCCAACCGCACATACCTCGCTGAACTCCCAGCGAGCCGCTGCAAAACAGGTAAACTAGCGTTAACTTCAGAGGTGCGACAGTTATCTGTCATGCCGCTCACGCCTGAGTTCGAATGCACGGAACTCGAACTGGACGAAAAGGGGAATCGAAAATGCCGGTGATCACCATTGAAGGCCGAGCCGGGGCGGGCGCACCGGATGTTGGTAGGCTCGTTGCACGAGAGCTCGATATCGACTTCGTTGATCGGCTGATTCTCGCTGAGATAGCACGGCGTGTCGGTTCAACGGTCGGCGCTCTTGCAGACCAGGAACGCAGAGTCCCATCGTTCGTGAACAGGCTCGCTCAGTCGGTCCAGCGTATGCTTCACCGATCAGCGGTGGCAGGCATGGGCGGCGACCCCTACTTTGGTCCAGGAGTAGAACATCTACTTTCCCGGCCGTACAACGAGATGGACGAGTCACCCGCATCGACCGCTGCAGAGTTGGATGACACTCACTTCAGGGACACTACCGCCGAGGTCATTCGTGACATAGCAGAGGCCGACAACGTGGTCATCTTGAGTCGTGGTGGTTCGGCCATATTGCGTGATCGTACAGATGTGCTGCGAGTCGGGATGGTTGCTCGCATGGAGGATCGCATTGCCAGGGTGATGGCGCAGC
>JAJCYX010000176.1 GCA_029262715.1 Chloroflexota bacterium | reverse complement strand
GCGGCAATGATACTGAGCCCGAAGCGAATATCACGCTTGTGTGCCCCGATGGTGAGCAACGTTCATCGAAGCAACCCGGAACCGGTCCGGTTGACGCTGTCTGTAAAGCTGTCGACTCGATCATCGACATGGATGTCGAGCTGACGGAGTTCTCGGTCAACTCTGTTACCGAGGGAATCGACGCGCTTGGTGATGTGACGATTCGCATCCAGAAGAACGGTAGTGTCTACTCTGGCCGCGGCGCTGATACAGACATTGTTGTTGCGTCTGCGAAGGCGTATGTGAACGCAATTAACCGTCTGCTGATGATCGACATTCAAGATGCCGGGGGCACAAACCCACCGTCAGAAACTGTATGATCCGCAGCCTGCCTTAGTTAGTCCGCTGAGAATCAGACAACTTCATTCTGTGCTGGAGAAAAAATGCCGAAGACGATGTTCGAAAAGATCTGGGAACGCCACATAGTTGCGGATCCGGTAGGTCAACCCACGCTGATCTACATTGACCTGCACCTGGTGCATGAGGTCACGTCACCGCAGGCGTTTGAGGGACTACGGATTGCAAACCGCAAGGTCCGCAGGCCCGAGCTTACGATATCGACGGTCGACCACAACCTGCCGACCGATGAAACTCGTATGCAGGAGATCAAAGACCCGATCGCCCGGAAGCAGGTCGAGACACTGCGGAAGAACTGCAAGGACTTCGATGTCACTCTCTACGATGTCGACAGCAAGGCGCAGGGCATTGTCCACGTAATTGGACCTGAGCAGGGTTATACCCAGCCAGGGATGACCATCGTGTGCGGTGACTCTCATACCTCGACGCATGGCGCGTTTGGTTCTCTTGCCTTTGGTATCGGGACATCCGAGGTTGAGCACGTCCTTGCAACACAGACGCTACGCCAGCGCAAGCCGAAGACGATGGAAATCCGCTTCAATGGTGAATTGCCGACTGGTGTGACTGCAAAGGACATGATCCTTGCAACCATCGGCAAAATTGGAACCGCGGGTGGAACCGGACACGTAATTGAGTACACCGGCGAAGCTATCCGCAATCTTTCCATGGAAGGTCGGATGACAATCTGCAACATGAGCATTGAAGGTGGCGCCAGGGCCGGGATGATCGCTCCTGATGAGACGACTTTCGAGTGGATGAAAGGTCGCAGGTTCGTGCCGCAGGGCGAGACATGGGATGCTGCTGTCGCTGATTGGAAAACACTACCGACTGACGAAGGTGCCGAATATGACGAACTTGTAGAGATCGACTGCACGAAGCTTGAGCCGTACGTCAGTTGGGGTACTAATCCCGGACAAGTGGCGAGGGTCAGCGGACGAGTCCCCGATCCTAACGAGTTTTCGGATGCAGCAGATCAGTCTTCAGCTACCTCGGCTCTTGAGTACATGGATCTGAAAGCAAACACTCGAATCGAAGACATTTCGTTGGACCGCGTGTTCATCGGATCATGCACCAACGCCAGGTTGGAAGACCTCCGCAACGCGGCCGAGGTCGTTAAAGGCCATCGCGTGGCTGGAACTGTGCGCGCACAGGTGATGCCGGGCTCGACACTGACGAAGATTCAGGCCGAGGCCGAAGGCCTTGACAAAGTGTTCAAGGAAGCTGGATTTGAATGGCGAGAGTCCGGCTGTTCAATGTGCCTGGGCATGAACCCGGACATACTAACTCCAGGTGAACGCTGCGCATCGACATCCAATCGCAACTTTGAAGGACGGCAGGGCAAGGGTGGTCGAACGCACCTGGTTAGCCCTGAAATGGCCGCTGCTGCTGCGGTGGCGGGTCACTTCGTCGATGTCAGGGACTGGGATTTCAACTGATGGCATCTGGAGCCGGGGACGACGGGGACGGCCCCGAAAAGCGGCCACCCGCCGGTAGCCGCCGACGTCCTACTCCTCCGCCCGGATCTCGCACGCCGCCGCCCCGTACTCGCGGGGGGGACCGCCGTGAGGTTGAGCATCGCGCTATTAACCGCGAGCGATCACGCGGTTCTGTTTTCAGTCGTGTGCTTGGCCGAAGTGGTCTCGATGACGCGATTGAAGAGCGATTTCAGCCGTACGGATACCAGTCATCCAGGCCCATCCTCAGATGGCTGTTCCTCAGCCTTCTACTCTTCATTGTGGTGGGCGCAGTCTCAGTCTTCATTGATGTTGGCTTCAGAAATGCAGTCAACGAATGGCAAGATGACGGGTTCACGGAGATTCCGATCGATCCGGAGGATGTCGCCCAGGGCACACTGATTGCGGAACTTGAATTTCAAGACCCCGAGACGGTGTTGTGCAATGAGAGCGAGTTAGCCAGCGCTTCGGTTATCGGGCAGGGTTGCCGCAGCATCGAGAGAGTGGCCAGGTACGCTGCAAGCGAAGGGCTTCAATGCACAACCCTGGAAGAGTTATCGAGTGTTGTCAGTTTGACGCGGCCCCCGGCACCGGACTGCGACACAATTGTAGACATCAGCACTCGGTTCGATGATCTCAATTCCAGAAGCAACATTGTCAGTATATTTGCTGTTCTGTTCCTGATTATCGTCGCTTTCCCTTTCTCGTCGTTCACTCACCGCTCGAGTCGGAACCTGCGCACGATGAAGTCTGACGGACAGAAGCACTCGCCGGACGGGACGGTGATTCGCTTTTTCATTCCGATTCTCAACATATACAAGCCGCTTTTCATGTTTAATGAGCTGTTCAAAGCGAGCGATCCCAGGGTTTCCGAGGGCGACACCGAGTTGTGGCGGAAAAAGGGCCGTGTGTCACCTGTTTCTGTTCTTTGGGCTCTAAGCTGGGGTGCCGTCCTGATCTTTAATCCGATCACTGTTGCCAGGATTTTCTTCAAGGATCGCGCTGAGCTATCCGATGTCAGTTCGGCAACATTTGGTTTGATCGCTGCGGATATCCTGATCATCGTACTCGGTGTACTGGCGATACTCATGTCGAACACTTTGTCGAAGTGGCAGGATCTGAGGGCTGCGAAAGTTGGAACGATAACTGTGACTCCACCACGACCGCGTGACCCACTGGAGAAGGCGCTTGAGGAAGGTATTCGCAGGCAGGATAAAATCAACGCTGCGAATCGAGATCGTAGTTCGAAAAGGAGAAAAAAGTAGATGCAGTCGTTCACACAGCTAACAGGTCTCGTCGCGCCGCTCGACCGAGTAAATGTTGACACGGATCAGATCATTCC
>JAJCYX010000175.1 GCA_029262715.1 Chloroflexota bacterium | reverse complement strand
GATCGCCGGTAGGTCGGGCCAACGATCATTCAATATTGGAACTTTTGCGGACAGAGTCTGATCGGTCAGCTGGTCAGCGGCACCTGGCATCCCGGATTTGAGTAAGTTTGGCGTAAGGTCGAGGAAGACATTTGTCAGTTGTTGTCCTTCACCACTACTCGATTTGTCTTTCGGTGATCCGCCCACATCGCACCTTCATTTGATTTTTTGTGTGATGACATAGTAGTGGTTAGTCTGGTCAGCTGTGGACATTCCTTCGTCCTGAGCGGGTGCGAAGAACCCGAGGAGTTGGGGCAAACTCAGAGACCATTCTTATAGTCTCCGAGATGTGCATGCTGGGGTCCGCTCCTGTCATTCTGAACTTGATTCAGAATCTCTAGGGAGGTCGTGTGACACCAGAAAGCGCGGCTTGCTGCTCAGGTCCGTCAGCGGCGGTCGGGATGACAGGTTGGCTCGTAAATGCTCATGGCTAGAACGGCGTTCGGCGGGTTGCCTCGCACACCGGGTCCTTCGCGCCCGCTCACTATGAAGGCAATGACTCAGGACGGAGGCAGTTGCGGTGATCAACGTGATTGGGGGAGATAAAACCCTCCCTCTAACTCCCTCCCAAACTGGGAGGGAGGACAGCGGAAACACGGCCACCGCTCACTCGAGCGGTGGCTTGTGACACACCGGTAAACGCGGCTCGCCGCCGCCGTACGCGGCCTAGTCTGCTGCTTCGAGGTCATTCAGTGTGTTGGAGAACCCCTGCTGGGATTCTGGCATGGTGGATTGCTCGGCTGAGATACCGGGTTCGACTGCCGATATCTGTTCAGTCAGTCATCAGCAGCGAATCAGGTGACACTCTCATTTTGGCGCTGTCGCGACTCACCGGGGCGGCCAGTTGTGATGCGACCTGCTCTATGAACTGCGCTTCACGACTGCTGTACGCACCCGCTTTCAGACTGCGTACAAGCAAGATGCCATTAGGCTTGCCCTCGGCAATAATCGGCGTGAAAATCCAGGACTTGATGCCCGCATTAAGATCGCTCTCCAGCCAGGGAGCGTTCTGAGTTGCCTTGGTAATCGTCGATTCGTCCAGTATCGCAATGCCCTGATTCAGGATTGCATTACCGAATAAAGTGCCGGTGAGCGGCGCATCGGATCCGATAGCCGGTTCACCGTCGGGTCGACTGAAAACCGCTTCGATCCGGCATCCGGTACTTGACGGGCCGCGGACGGCAACTGCAATACGGTCGGCGTCGATCCTTGATCGAATGACCTCGCCTATCTGGTCGAACCGGTCTGTGACCGATTGCGAGGCACCTGAAATTCGCCCAATCCGGTTAAGCGCAGCCAGATCGTTGCTGGCACTGGTCAGACCCAGGTTCGAATCATTCAGCGATTCGTTCACACGGCCCAGTTCCTGCCGTGCTGTCAGTTCGAACCTGTGCAGTCGATGGGTTTCGGCAAGCAGACCGATGAGCATGATGCCGAACCCGAAAAATTTGTAGTTGTGCGTCGCTGAAAAGTAAGGGTCAAAAGGTTCTACTGCGTAGACCATAAACACAGCGTCGGCGGCGCCGTTGGTGAGCAGGAATATGCTGAATGCGCCGACCGTGTACCTGGCTGGCGACTGGCGGTCCAGGGCGATGACAAACGCGGTGAGAAAGACCAGTCCGGGGAAGATATTGATCCTGATTGCGGGAATGAACGGCTGATTGTCGGGAGCCTGGAGTATGGAGAGTAACCCCGAGCCGACGACGAGTACTACGACTATCAGGATTGGCCACCAGAGTGATCGTTTTGCGCTGTCTGAATCGCTGCGTTTATCCAGCTTCAGCGCGGCCCACAAGGCGAAGCCTGCAAGCGTCATCCTACTGGCTACAGAAGCCCAGTCAGAAATCTGTTTGCTGTTACCAATTGCGTCGGCCACCGCAGGTGATCCGACGATTCCATGGAAGAGGCCAATACCGGCAGCTATGACGAAGCCCCAACCAAGCGTTTTCATCCAGGGCTGTTCGGCTGATCGCGAGATGATGATGAGGGTGATGCCGATGATGGTGGCAAGCACGGCGGAGATGGTTTCATGGACGACGTGGGCTGTTGTCCCACCCCAGACTCCGATGTGTGGGAGTATGGCGCTCAGCGCGATTGAAGCGACGGCGAGTGCAGCGGACGCGATGATTACGCGGTTGTTGTCGCGGGATTTCGTTTCATCCCATAGGCTCGATGTCACGTTACTGGACCTCAGGGCACATGCGTTTCCTGCCAATTTTCCTTCAGTTAAAGCTCGCCCACTGCGTGCCACCGGGTCTTTAGTAACTTGGCGGTGTCGTTTATATCTGCTTAGTTACTGTCAATTGTGACATTTTGACCGGCCGCATCCACGGGCCATGAATCCGCGATTGTAAACAAACAGGGCCGCGGTTGCCGTTGGTGAAGCTGAAAATGTTGTTTTGTCCTTGCCCTGAGCGAAGCCAAATGGGTAGATTCAGAATCTCTCGGGTGACCGTATGACGGCAGAAAACGTGGGGTGCCGCTTCCTATCTCTCGACCCGCAATAGGGTACGCCGCGGTCGGAATGACAGTTGTCGAGAGCTGTTTGCTCATCCGTAGGGCGGTTGTAGATGGGTCACCCCGCATCCCCAGGTCCTTCGCGCTGGCTCAGGACGAAGG
>JAJCYX010000174.1 GCA_029262715.1 Chloroflexota bacterium | reverse complement strand
TGTTGGTAACCAGATTCGCAAGATGAGCGTAACCGGTGAGAACCTGATGACGATTGGCACAGGTGAGGCGACTCCGCGCGAGAGCGGAAAGCCATTTTGCCGCCCGACCGATGTAGCGGTCTCCAAGAAAACCGGTGAAGTATTCATTTCGGACGGATATGGCAACTCAAGAATTCATCGTTACAGCGCAGGCGGTGAATTCATAGCTTCATTCGGTGAATCGGGCACTGATCCCGGTCAGTTCAGTTTGCCTCACAACCTGGCGTTGCTGGACGACGAAGAGATCGTGGTCTGTGACCGTGAGAATCACCGTGTCCAGGTGTTCTCGCTTGATGGAGAGTTTCATCGAGAGTGGCGGGCGCACAAGGCGGTGGCGGTCGAGGTGGTTGGAAGTGGGGATGATGCGCAGATTTATGTTGCTGAGCAGGGGCCGCCACCGGTGCAGCAGGGCGTTGCAAGGCTCGGAAACAGGATCGATGTCTTTACGCGGGATGGTGAGTTGGTCAATAAGTTCGGCGCTGAGCATTACGGGCAGGAACCGGACCAGTTCCTGTGGCCTCATTCGCTTGGAGTCGACTCACGTGGTGATGTCTACGTGGCCGAAGTGTCGTTCGTCGAATGGGGCCGTCACCAGAAACCGGTCGTGGACAACCCGGCCAGCCTGCGTAAGTGGCGGCGTGTGAGCGACTAGTCTCGCGTCAAATATTGAGTGAGCGAAAGTAAGGAATGCGATGCAACAGCGTGAGTACGGAAACACTGGCGAGATGCTGTCGATCATCGGATTCGCCGGGATTGTCGTTAGCAAGGTGGACTCGTCGGCCGCTGGCAATGACGTCTCCTGGTCGATTGACCAGGGCATCAACTACTTCGACGTAGCTCCCGCATATGGCAACGCGCAGGACATGCTCGGACCGGCCCTGCAGCCGTACCGGAACGATGTCTTCCTGGCGTGCAAGACAAAATTCAGAGATGCGAAGGCCGCTCGTGAGGATCTGGAAAACTCACTTAGCGCGCTGCGAACCGATCACTTCGATCTATATCAACTGCACTCGATGGCAACGCGGGATGACTTCGAGCAGGCGACCGGTCCGGGTGGAGTGCTCGAGATGGTTTCGAAGGCGCGTGATGAAGGGCTGATTCGCTATATCGGGTTTTCGGCACACTCGTCCGAGGTCGCGGTCGAACTCATGAGCCAGGTCCATTTCGACTCGGTTCTGTTCCCGGTCAACTGGGTGAACTACTTTGAGTCCGGGTTTGGCCCGCAGATCATGGAGAAGGCTCAGACAGAGGGCACGGCCAGGCTTGCGCTCAAGGGAATGGCGTCACACAAGCTTGAAGACCCTGCACACCGCGTTCGTGAGAAGTGCTGGTATCACCCACTAGAAGATCCCGAACTAGCGGCGTTGGCTCTTCGCTTTACGCTGTCGCAACCGATAACGGCTGCCATACCGCCTGGAGACCCTGAGTTGTACCGGCTTGCGGTGGAGATCGGCCAGGATTTTTTGCCGATAACAGAGGAAGAGACGGAGCAGCTAAGACAGCGCGCCAGCGGCCTCGCGCCGATATTCGAGCTCGCTCACGCCTGAGTCTGGTTATCTGCTGAAGCGTTCAACTCTGTACGGCTGCAGAATATCTATACGCGACGAGTCCAGGATTTCGGTCGTTGCGAATTCACCGGTCAGTGCGGCCAGCGTCACGCCGCTGTGCATGACCGCAAGATAGAGGTTTGGCACAGATTCTGAAAAACCGATGACCGGAACGCCATCCTCGGGCATCGGTCGCATACCGCGCCTTACCTCTTTCACATTTGCGCCGTGCAGTGTCGGGATGAAGCCTGCGATCTGTGCCATGAGTTTCTCTGCGTCATCGTCACTCGTATCACCGATCGATCCATTGTGTGTTCCACCATGAATCATCACCGAGCCATCGGGGAACTGTCGGACGTTCATTAGCGGTTCCGGCAGGTCGCGTGGCATGTGCATGCAGACGATGTTCCTGAAGATTGGGCTCAATGGCTCAGTTACAACGGTCGCACCCGGACTCGTTTGCTGTGAAAATTCAATCCCTGCCATCGCGGCAAGTCCGGTCGTTTCATACCCGGCTGCCAGCACTAGCACATCGCAAGCCAGCTCTCTTCCACTCGCCAAAGTTACGGAAGTGGCTGCGGACTTCGCCTCTGCTCCCGGCTCGGTGTTGATGGAAGTGACGGAATCGTTCGAGATGACATCAGCGCCGGCCTGTTGCGCATGGTTAAGGCATGTGCGGACAACTCGCTGGGTATCGACATGGCCTTCGATGCCGCAATAAACGGCTGATGTGAATGGCTCCATTACAACGCCCGGTTCCATGGCGCGTGCCTGGTCTTTTGTCACCTGCACGACCGGATAGCCCCACGACCTCAGAACTTCCGCCTGGTCGAGCAGTGACTTTGCGCCCTTGTCTGTGACGGTCCAGCGCATCTCACCACCCCAACGCAGACCGATGTCGGCGTTCAGGTCCTTTGCGAAGCGTGGCCACATATCTAGCGAACGCCGGTTCAGATCGTGATACTCGCGAGGTTCCTTATCGCGTGAGTTGATCCATGCGTACGAAGCGAGTGTTGCACCGCTACCCGGACGCTTTGCTTCCACAACCGTGACATTTCGATGCCGCCGGGTGAGTTGGAAGGCTATTGCCGAGCCAACGATTCCAGCTCCGACGATTACTATTTTGGAGTTTGGGTCCACCGGATCACTTAAAGCTGATTTGTTAGAACGACGTCTACCCCAGAGGCAGGACACCACACACGCTACACCTCATGTGGCTCGCGTTCACTAGCTCCATCAGCCTACGCGGCTTTTCAGAAACTGGAGTATTTCACGAGGGTTCATTCTGCCGAGTTGGGTCGTAGCGTACATGGACGCGACAACCTCACCATCCGGGTTCAGGATGAACTCTGCAGGCTGGATTATGGTCTCGCCCTGCCTGATACCCGCGACAGCACCAATCGTTTCGATCTGTTCGGCGGTTACGCCGTAAGCTATCGGAAACGTGAGGTTTTGGTCGGCAGCCATTTTGCGCGCGCCCACCTCAGCGTCAGCGCTCGCAGCCACGACTTTCACGCTCATTCGTTCGAAGAGGCTGATACTTGACTGAACCTCGGCTAACTGCCGGGCACAGTAAGGTCACCAATGTCCTCGGTAGAAAGCGATGTAAGCCCAGGACCCTGACAGATCTTCAGGCAGATTGATCTGCCCTTTTCGGGCGAGCGAAAGACTGATCGAAGGGAACTTGTCGCCTGGAGTTAACAAATGTCTTCGCTTTCGGACTCAGTTGGGTGTCGATACAGCCTGACATCGCAGTGCCAGCATGTCCACTGATCTGTTGATTACATTGGACGAATGCGAAGTCGTCTACGAACCGGCCAGCGGGGGTTCCTGTGGTGGCCACGGACCGTCGTAGTCTTCGTACGCAGTGATCCGCCACTGTCCGTCGATCTGCCTGAGCATGATCCGGTGCGTCTGAATTCCCGAACTCGCCAGCTGGACGCGGGTGTGAGCCCGGGCGATGTCGTCAAACGTCTCATTCAGCACTGTCCAGTCGAACATTCGGTCTGCTGGCGGTGCATTTTCTCGCGCTCGCTCGATGAACTGGCTGCGAGTCAGGCCGTCTCTGAATTCCGGTGCGCTGAGGTCCCACATTTCCTCGTAGTTTCCTCCAACCACCGCCTGCTCGTACTCGATAGACGCATCAGCAAGTGATAGATCGCGATCACGAGTTGACGTGAGTGCGATGACCGCGATTGCCACATTCAGGATCACTACGGCGCCGATGAATCCGAGCGCGATTTTCTTGATCATTAAGATTGACGGTTGGACTGTTCTAGAACTCAAACAAGTCGCTGGTTGCGACTCAAGTTGATACGTAGATGGAGCGTTGCAGATTTACTTCGCAGGCCGAATGACGATGTTTACCAGTCTGCCTGGGATGAAGATCTTCTTGATGATCTCAGAGTTGTCTGTGTGGCGCTTTACTTTTTCACTGGCCAGCGCAGCTTCGAACGCATCGTTCTCTGAGGTATCGGCAGGTAACTGGAGCTGTTCTCGCACCTTGCCGTTGATCTGCACGACCATCGTGACCGAGTCCGAAACTGCCTTCGACTCATCCCACTGGGGAGTCGACTGCTGGTGAATCGAGTACCTCCGGCCCGTCCGGTCCCACAACTCTTCTGAGATGTGAGGCGCTAAAGGTGCGATGTGCAACAGCAGTCGCTCGACGGCCGATGTCCATGAATCGCGTGAAACGCTCTTTGTCTGCCTAATCCGACTGAGGTCGTTGGTGTACTCCATCAGCGTTGCGAGGGTTGTATTGAACTTGAACTGCTTCATGTCAGCGACTACGCGGCCGGTCGCCGCATGTGACAGTCGTTCCAATTCGCGTTCTGCTTCAGGAGTGCTATTCGTCAGGTCGGCCGTCTGACGCGTTGTGAGATCCCACACGCGATGCAGCCAGCGCGATATTCCGTTGATTGCCTGGTCCGACCAATCACCGCCCTGGTCCCATGGCCCAAGGAACATTAAGTAACAGCGCAGAGTGTCTGCGCCGAATCGTTCGACTATTGGCTCCGGGTTCAGCGGGTTGGCGCGTTTGGATATCTTCATGTGGTCACGAGTCAGCGTGCCCTGGTTGAAGAGACGGGCGTAAGGCTCGTCGAATTCGACCATGCCGACATCGCGCAACGCCTTGTTGAAGAAGCGCGCGTACAGCAGGTGCATAACAGCGTGTTCGGCACCGCCCATGTATTGATGAACCGGAACCCATTTCTTTACGCGATCGGAGTCGAACGGCTCTTCCAGCAACCCCGGACTTGTGAAACGCAGGTGATACCAGGACGAGTCCACGAATGTGTCCATGGTGTCTGTTTCACGCTTCGCAGCACGACCGCAGTCAGGACAGGTCGTGTTCACGAAATCGGGGTCGAGCGTCAGCGGAGATTGACCGGTTGGCGTGAACTCAACGTTTTCAGGCAGAAGAACCGGCAGATCACGCTCTGGCACAGGGACCGTCCCGCAGTGATCGCAGTAGATGATCGGAATCGGCGTGCCCCAGTAACGTTGGCGCGAAATCAGCCAGTCACGCAGGTGATACGTCACCGTTCGACTGCCCCAACTGCTCGACTCGATCTTGTCTGCGATCCGCTCCATGCCCTGCTTGCTCGGCAGACCGTCAAATTCACCGGAGTTGACCTGTGTCCCTGGAGCGACATAAGCCTCTGTCAGCTCTTCACCGCTCCAGTTGTCTGGAGCCACGACAACACGTATTGGCAGACCAAACTTCTTTGCAAATATGAAATCTCGTTGGTCGTGCGCTGGTACGCCCATCACGGCGCCCGTACCGTAAGTTGCCAGCACGTAGTCGCCAATCAGCACGGGGACTTTTTCACCGTTTAACGGGTTTGTAGCGAAAGCGCCCGTGTGAACGCCCGTTTTCTCACGATCAGTCGAAGTTCTCTCGATCTCAGACTGCTTGCGAGCGTTGTCGATATAGGCGTCTACCTCTGCCTTGTGACTCGGCTGAGTCAACTTTTCTGCGAGCGGGTGTTCCGGCGCAAGAACTACGAAGGTCACACCGTGCACTGTGTCGATACGGGTTGTGAATGTCTTGATCTCATCACCGGCAGCGTATTTTGAGACGTCGAAACCGAGCGTCACGCCTGTAGATCGGCCGATCCAGTTCTTCTGCATCAACTTGATCTTCTCGGGCCAATCGATACCAGACATGTCTAGAAGCTCGTCCGCGTAGTCCGTGATCCGGAAGTACCACTGAGGCATTTCACGCCGAACAACGGTCGTCCCACAGCGCTCACAGGCGCCATCTTTCACCTGTTCGTTTGCAAGAGTTGTCTGGTCTTTCGGGCACCAGTTGGCCGCACCGTTCTTGCGAT
>JAJCYX010000173.1 GCA_029262715.1 Chloroflexota bacterium | reverse complement strand
GTTCTCGCGGTAGTACTGCATAAAGCGACCCATGAACTTCAAGACCTCATCATTCGAATCAACGGTGCAGAGCACATCGCCTTTTCTGACGTTCGAGCCTGCGGCACCTCCGATGTAGATCTCCCATTTCCCACCTTCGATCGCCACTGCGCCGAGATCTTTGGTAGTTGACTCTGCACAGTTGCGAGGGCAGCCGGAGACCGCAAGTTTCATCTTGTGTGGTGACTCAAGTCCCTGGAACCGCTGTTCAATCTTGACGCCGAGAGCTGTGCTGTCACCGACGCCGAACCGGCAGAACTCTGTGCCTACACAGGTCTTGCAGGTGCGAAACGACTTGGCATACGCGTGCCCGGACGGCATACCGAGGTCTGCCCAGACAGCGGGGAGTTTCTCTTTGGGGATTCCGAGAAGGTCGAGCCGTTGTCCGCCAGTGAACTTGACCATCGGCACGTTGTGCTTCTCGGCAACTTCGGCAATTCTCCTCAGGTCAGCGGGAGTCGTGATCCCGCCGTAGATGCGAGGCACGACGCTAAAGGTGCCGTCTTTCTGAATGTTGGCGTGGACGCGGTCATTGATGAACCTGGCGTCACGCTCATCCTCATATTCACTGGCCCAGATTGTCTTGAGCAGCGAGGCGAGACCGATCTTGGTGACGGCATCTTCCTCTTTCGTGGCAAGAGCGTTTACGACTGCCGAAACGCTCCTTAGGCCGCGCTCACGAACGGTTTCGACCAGTTCGGGTTTGGCCATGGGGACAGCCGGAACGTAGTAGTGTTCGCTCGGATCTTCTTCGATAGCACCATCCGAGAAGGCGACGATGATCTCCTGCACCTGTGATTTACATGTTCCGCACCCTGTCCCTGCGCGGGTGGCATCACAGACAGCCTTCATCGTGCGTTTCCCGGCCTGCACAGCCCCGGCAATCTCGCCCTTGGTTACGCCGTTGCAGTTGCAGATCTGGGCTGATTCGGGAAGATCCTCCGTGGACTGGACAGTTCCGCCGACGGTGCTCGGAAACAGCAGTTCGGACTTTCTTTCTGGAAGCGCCTCGTCCCTGTCGAAAGCCTGGAGCAATGTTGGCGCTGCGTCAGGGTCTCCAAGGAGTATTGCGCCCGCCAACCTGCCGTTTCTGACGATCAGCTTCTTGTAAATGCCGGTAGATGGCTCCGAGTAGACGACCTCCTCGTCGTCGGTTTGTTTCGCCTCTTTTTCGCCCATGACAGTCAGGTCTACGCCCATAACCTTGAGCTTTGTTGCGATGCGTGATCCAGAGTAGGTTGCCTGTGATCCGGGGCTTGTCAGGCGGTCGGCCAGCGTCTTCGCCTGTTCCCATGCGGGAGCAACGAGGCCATATACGGTGCCACGGTGCTGGGCGCACTCACCGATGGCATAGACAGACTCGTCACTGGTCGAAGAGAGGTCGTCATTGACCACAATTCCGCGCTCGACTTCGAGACCAGCCTCTCTTGCGAGTCCGGCGTTCGCCCTGATTCCTGTAGACACGACAACCATCTCTGCATCGAGTTCTGAGCCGTCTGCAAACCGGATGCCTGTCACCTGTGATTTGCCGAGCACCTGGGAAGTCGCCTTTTCAAGGTGCATCCGAACACCCATCTCGGCCAGCGTGTTCTGAAGCGTCTGAGAAGCGGCCTTGTCCAGTTGAGTCTCCATCAGACCCGGCATCAGGTGCACGACATGGACCTCGAGCCCTTTGCCAAGGAGACCGCGGGCTGCCTCAAGGCCAAGCAGTCCGCCGCCGATGACAACGGCTCTCATGCTGTGTTCAGCCTGGTTGGATATGCGTTCGCAGTCGTCAAGAGTCCTGAAGACGGAGACGCCATCACGCAATTCGCCGTCTTCCGAATAGATGCCCTTGATCGGCGGGACGAAGGCGTTGCTCCCTGTTGCGAAGACGAGGTGATCGTACTTCTCAGCAGTACCGTTGCTGCCGATGACCGTTTTAGCATCGCGGTCGATAGAGATCACTTTTACCCCGAGGTGAACACGAACATCGTTCGCTGCGTACCAGTCGATCGGATTCAGGAAGATGTCCTTCGGATCGTGTGTGCCGGCCAGCACCCCGGAAAGCAGGATACGGTTGTAGTTGCCGTACCGCTCTTCACCAAACATGACGACGTCGAGCGCCCGCCCTGCATCACGTGAGCGCACTTCGTCAGCGAGGCGTGCGCCCGCCATGCCGTTTCCGATGATTACCAGCTTTTCGCGTGCAGGCATTTACTTACTCCCCGGTGAATTACCGATAATCGGCTCGACCCGAGCCGCGCAAACTTTGAACTCTGGCATGTGCGAAACCGGATCCAGCGCCGGGTTTGTCAGCCGGTTTACAGACTGGTTTCCGCCCCAGTGAAATGGAACAAACACGGTGTCTGTTCTTATGAAGCGGTTGATTTTCAACGGCACATCTATCTGCCCGCGTCGTGTTGTGATGCGGACGTTGTGGTCAGGCTGGAGTCTCAGGCGCACCGCGGTCATGGGGTTCACTTCTGCGTATGCAGTTGGCGTAATACCTTCCAACTTGCTCACCCGACGTGTCTGAGTGCCGGATTGGTAGTGAGCGAGCGAGCGTCCAGTCGTGAGGTACAGCGGATATGCGTCGTCTGTCTCTTCAGCCGGCGGACGGTGCTTCACTGCGAAAAATTTCGCCCTGCCGGATTCGGTCGGGAACGATTTGGTGAACAGGCGTGGCGTGCCGGGATGAGCGTCGTTGGGGCAGGGCCAGAAAACACCCTTCTGCGCCCGGATTTTCGAATAGGAGATCCCTGAGTAGTCGGCAGGTGCGCCTTCAGTTGCCCGACGAAGCTCATTGAAGACATCCTCTTCGACACCGTATTCGAATTGCTCACCTTTGCCGAGCCGACGAGCGATCTCGCAGATCACTTCGATATCTGAACGCACCTCAGACGGTGGTG
>JAJCYX010000172.1 GCA_029262715.1 Chloroflexota bacterium | reverse complement strand
GGATCTACGGCAGCGACGGCATGATCGAGATCACCGTGGATAGCCTGAAGATCATGAATGGAGCGTCGGAGGGCTGGAAGCACTATCGACCGGACGGTGAGTTTTTCCGCCACGATGAGCCTCGGTTTGAGTGGGTGGAGGCTGGCGCTGCGCAGGCTCGGGAGCTTGCGGAGTGGATTTCAGGAGAGCGTGATGATCACCGGAATAATGGCGACAACGGGTACAAGGCGCTGGAGATGGTGCACGGGGTTTACGAGTCGGCGAGGACGCATACGCAGGTGCAGTTGCCGTTGAAGACGATGGTCTCTCCGCTGGACCTGATGATCGATTCAGGGCAGCTTCCGGTGCGCTTTCCGGGCAGGTACGACATCCGTGCCAGGTTGCTAAGGGGTGAGAACACCGAGGCAGACACAAAGAACGAATAGGCGGCCGCGAGCGGCGTTTTGCCACGTGTGGCATTTTTTGGTGTGTTGGGAGGTGTAGCTGGTTTGCCGGGTGAAAATGTTTTGTGGGCCGTGCCGGACTTTGTCATTCTGAACTTGATTCAGAATCTCTCAGCTGAGTGGATGATACAACCGGAAACGCGGCACGCCGCTCAGATCCCTCCGCTGCGGTCGGGAAGACACGGCGAAAACGTAGCTTGCTGCTCAGGTTGACAGAGTTTCCTTCGTCCTGAGCGGGTGCGAAGGACCTGGGGATGCGGGGCAAATTCAGATACAAATCTTGCTGCCGCCGGAACCTGCTGGAGCTTATCTGCTATGGGATAGATCGGTGTTTTGTGGGTCGCCCCACCCACCAGATCCTTCGCTCTGGCTCAGGACGAAGGTGGACGCGCCAGCATCTCTGGTGATCGATAACCCGAGCCACACAGGAGAACGCGGCTTGCCACCTTGTCGCCTTGCCATCTGCGTCTTTCTTGCCAAATTTCGGGGATGCGATTTTGGAGCTATACTCCGACCCGCCTGAAGGTTGCCTGATGTCTCCTCAGATATCGTTCACAAGTACATGGCGACTGGATTTCCGCTACTGAATACACCCGATCACACGCTAGTGTCGGCAACTGAAAAACCGCCTGAACCAGAAGGAAGAATATGCTCGAACGATTCCATGTGCCCGCAGACATCGCCGTTCACGTCAAACCAGACGATATGTTCGCAACGGTCACCGACATCTTTTTGAAGATGGGCATGCCCGAAGATGACGCAAAGCAGGCGTCGGATGTGCTGGTCTACGCAGACGTCCGGGGCATCGAATCTCACGGCGTAAGCAACATGCTGCGTCGCTACGTGGAGTCGTTTGCGGCCGGCGGTATCAATCCGCGGCCAAAAATCCGTATCGTGCGGGAGATGGCCGCTGCTGCGACTATCGACAGTGACGGCGGTCACGGTCTGGTTATCGGTCCCAGGGCTATGCAGATGGCCATTGACCGAGCGAAGGACTACGGAATCGGAACCGTCACCGCGATGAACGGCCGCCACTTCGGCGCGAGCGCGTACCACGCTGCTATGGCGATTGAGCATGACATGGTTGGCATATCAATGACCACCGGAGGACTGAACGTGCTTGCGGTTGGCGGCGCAAAACCGGTCGTGGGGCTTAACCCGATCGCAATTGCTGCTCCCACCAAGAACGAGCCGCCGTTCATCTTTGACGCTTCGATGTCGTCAGTAGCAGGCAACAAGATTGCGCTTGCGCAACGGCTTGGTGTTCCTGTGATGCCAGGGTGGATTGCAGACGCCGATGGCAGACCGATCATGGAGGAGCAGCAGGTTCCTGACAACTATTCGATGCTGCCAACCGGAGCGACTCGCGAACTTGGAGCTCACAAGGGCTTCAGCATGGCGATGATGGTAGAGATCCTATGCGGAATTCTCGGCGGAACCGGAGCGGGCTCGAACCGTTCACAGGGCGCGGCTCATCACTTCCTTGCATACAACATTGAGGCGTTTACGGATGTGAACGGCTTCAAGGAGATGATGGACGAATACATGCAGGAGATAACGACCGGGCCGACCGCTCCGGGGCACGACCGGATTGTGTATGCGGGCCTGCCTGAGCACGAAGAGGAGATCGAGCGTCGGGAGAACGGTATTCCGTACCACCCGGAAGTGATCGACTGGTTCAGGGAGACATGCGGTGAGCTGGATCTCGAATGGAGGCTGACTGAGAAGTAGGAGGGGAACGGAAGCAGCTCGTCAATCCGGGGCGAAATTGAGGTCTCGATTTGAGGCTGCTGATGTAACTTTCGCAAACCCTCCGTTTTAAAGCTGTTGACAGGAGGGTGTGATGGTTAATAACACTTACCCAGTACGATATGTGCTGTATTCGCATTTTGGTTATCAAGAAGACGCTGACTTCGCCGCATACCGTAATAACACGCCCCTTGCGGGTCTAGCTGGCGTCAAGCACCTGATGAAGCATGCTCGGGGCCTCGGGGAGCTTCTGAACTCACCTGGATACGAGGGAATTCTCGTCCTATTTTATTCGCCGGGCTATGAACGATTTCTTGCCGCTTTGACCGGAAAAGAAAATATTGATGAACTCCATGCTGCAGAAGATTCAACAAACGACGAAGGCTTGCAGCAGCTGAAATTTGCGACCAAAGTGGCAGACTACGTCACAGAACGACTAGGAAACTTTAATCTTACCAATCGAGTCCGACTCATAACTTCACTTGATTTGAAGGTCATGTTCGAGCGTGCCAACGAGGCAATTAGTGATCAGTTTCAGGAGTTCTTTACCGGTGTGGCCGACGGGATTCGGTATGACGCTCCAAAGGTAGTCGAAGCGATAGTGCGGCTGCGAGTAATCGGCACCGGAGTCCCGGTGCTTCGATTGGATCATGATGTCATATTCCGAGATAAGAACGCCAGCAACGGCGACCTAGGGTTGTTCAAGGCAGTTGCGTCAGCTCTTCTTGCTTATCAACTTCGCCTCGCTGACCCGACCGTTTCCACGTTCATGTTCTCAACTTCTTACAATCATCGGGCTCTATTCGAAGAGTCTCCTAACCTCGACAAATTCGGAGCCTGGAGCCAGGCATTCGCGACGCGGATCCATCCTGCATTGACA
>JAJCYX010000171.1 GCA_029262715.1 Chloroflexota bacterium | reverse complement strand
TTCAAGCGCGTCGAGAATTCGGCCTATCGCCTGGTCCAGTCGATCTATCTGCGCCGCATAGACGGACATGCGCAGATCTTCCCAGTCCTTGTGCTCAACGGTCTCCCACGGCGGCGCATCCTCATCTCTCGGCGTGATCTGCCAGCGGTCGCTTAGCACGCCTTTCGCTATGGCCTCCTCGTGGCGAGCGGTGCGTGTGGCGTCCCAGCCGTTCCGGTACTTGCCTTCGTACCGGGCGATGTCCTCTTCGGGCGCGTGCAGGGGCCAGTGTGGAGCTGTGAAGGCAACGTATTGGAAGAAGGGTTTATCTTCGGCAACGGCTTCGCCGATCATGTCGACCGCGTGGTCTGCTATCTCGTCCGTGTAGTAGAACTCTTCCGATTCCGGCGTGTAGAGCGTTTCACCTTTCATTAGAGTTGGCGGGTTGTAGAAGGTTCCGGCTCCGGTAAGAGTGCCGAAGAAGTGCTGGAAACCTCGCTGGGTCGGCAGTGGGTTGCTATCGGCTCCGGGGCTGAACGAGGCGGGGTTGAGCAGGTCGTAGTCACCGCCGACGTGCCACTTCCCTGACATATGGGTTCGGTAGCCGTCTGCGGCAAGAACTTCGGCGATGGTCGCAGATGACTCGCTGAGGAAGCCCCGGTAGCCGGGTTGGCCGTAGTCACCGGTCATATGGCCGATCCCGGCCTGGTGCGGGTAGACGCCTGTGAGCAGCGACGCCCGTGAGGGGCCGCAACGGGCTGCGTTGTACAGCTGGGTGAAGCGAGCGCCCGAACTCGCAAGACGGTCGAGGTTCGGTGTCTTGATCTCTGATCCGAAGCAACCGATGTCTGAAAACCCCATGTCGTCAGCAAGAATGACAATGATGTTGGGACGTTTCGAGCTGGACTGCACTGGCTGTTCTGGTGTCATGGGTTGGTCTCGGGTTGTGCGAACTTTTAGGTGGAGCGCGGTGCGCTGGCCCTGTACGAGGAGGAGGCGCAATGGAGATTGTGGAGTTTACCCACACGATGCGTGTGGCGGAGTAGCTATGTTGCGTTGGCGGGTGATGTCTGAAACTCAGCGCGTGCGAGGCGAATCAACGTTCTCACAAATTTAATCTGAACACCGGCTCTGCTAATTAGATGTCACAGATGTACATAGTCACCGGTTGTGCCGGGTTCATCGGCTCTCACGTTTCAACGCGCCTGCTTGAGTCCGGTGAACAGGTGCTCGGTATCGACGAGATGAACGACTCGACGGACATGCGCATGAAGCGCTGGCGGCTCGAAGGTCTTCGGCAGCACAGCGGTTTTAGCCTGCTCAAGGCGGATATTGCGAGCAGCGACACGGTGAGCGGAGTTGTGGCGAGGGTGCAGGAAACGGGTTCCACGCCTGCTGCGTTGGTTAACCTGGCGGGTAGAGACGGTGCGCAGGCTTCGGTCACCGATACACGGCGGTATCTTGATGCGAACTTGACTGGCGTGCTGAACATGATGGACCTGTGCACGCAGCTTAGAGTTCCTAAGTTCGTCTCGGCATCGACTGCCGATGTCTACGGCAATTCGAGTGTTGGGCCGTTGAGTGAAGACAGCCCGACTGATGCTCCACTCTCTCCTTACGCTGCGTCGATGAAGGCTGCCGAGGTTCTGGCGCATAGCTACCGGTATATGCACGGTCTGGATGTGACGATGCTGAGGTTGTTCACTGTGTTTGGACCGGCCGGTCGTACAGACTCCAGTGTGCTGCGATTTGTCCGTCAGATTGCGAATGGCGAACCGGTTGTGGTGTACGGTGACGGTTCACAGGAGCGCGATTTCATCTACATGAATGACGTAGCACGAGGGGTTCTGACTGCGCTGAAACCGGTTGGGTTCGAGACGATAAATCTCGGGTCTGGCAGCGCGGTGACGGTGAACACTATTGTCGAGATGATTGAGTCAGCAGTTGGCCGTAGCGCTATGATCGAGCAACGTGATTCCAGTCGTGCCGATGTGCGAACGACATGGGCAAACATCTCGAAGGCGCACCGTGTACTCAACTGGGAACCGCGTGTTTCACTTGAGCAGGGTATTGAGGAAACGGTTAACTGGTACATTGCGAATCGAGAGTTTGTCGATTCACTGGATCTCGGTATCAGTCCTGCAGGTGGGCCGGGAAATCACCGATTTGACGACAGCGCTGCAGCTTAAGCGACCGGGCTCCAGGTCACGGGATTAGCCGGAGTGATGCGGCTACCGATTCGACGGAGTCACATGCACCGGCGATGTCAGATGGGCAACCGGTTTCGACGAAGTATGTGAAGTCGCCAGACACGAACACGGTGACCGTGGCTTCCCAATCGGCCAGTTCGGGGTTGAGGGTGTGACGCAGTGCCGGAACTCCGCTAATTACCATCTCATCGACCGATAACACACTGCCCTGCTGGGTGACCAGCGCTGAAAACCGGCTACTCGCCGTCTCAGCATCAATAGCCTCTGGGTTTCTGAGACGACGGACCCTGACTGCTGCGCCATGTTGCCACCTGTCGGGACCCAACCCGCTGAGACCCGGTCGATTGAGATCGAACGGCGCGTACAGTGTGGGGTTCAGGCCCTCAGCGGCGACAAGCCATCTGGCTTCAGCGGTCATTTCAATGCCGATCGCTTCGTCGGTGAGCTGCTGAGAATCGATCGGCGATGCACTGTGCTGTTCCATCAGCGCCGCAGCTTCAAATGGCAGGCTTGCCGCTAGTGATGATGTCTCGAGGTTCCCGATGTCGGTGATCGATGAGAATGCGTCGCCACAGCATTCGAGTTGCTCGACCGCAAAGGCAACCCACGCATGCCGCACCCGCGCTGCTTCGCGCAGCAGGGAGTCGAACCCGGCAGCCTCTGGCGGCAAATGAGTTATCTGTGCTGCCGCATCGCAGCCCTGTGAAGCCCTGATCCCCAGTGCTTGTAGCGCCTCGGCTTGTTTGTTCGGTTCGAGGTTTGCCGACCAGATGCTGTCGAACGCATCGCTCCATGCGGCCAGGTGTGCGGCAAGTGGGGATGCTGCACTGAAGTACTCGCCAAGCTCGAGGGCAATCATCGCTGCGTCCCTCGAACCGTTGTCCGGCAGTGGTGTCGGTGTTGGGCCGGGTGCTGTGCCAAGCGGACCTGATGGT
>JAJCYX010000170.1 GCA_029262715.1 Chloroflexota bacterium | reverse complement strand
CAATGGCCCTGAGCTGCTGCTGAGCTTGACTGGAGCTGACGGGCCTAAGAAGTACATGGTGCTCGGTCAAACTTCAGATGAGTTGCGGGCGGCCGGTGGATTTACGTCGAGCGTCTGGACGTTGAGTTTCGAAAACGGTGCACTTACAGAGACGAAGTTCATTCCAATCTTGAGATTCGAAAACAGGGGTCTCTTATCTCAATCAGCTGGTCCCGCCGCTCCGCTGAATTTCTACATGAACACGGGGGCGCTGTATCTGCGTGATGTCGGATGGGAGCCGGACTACGCATCGGTTGGGAACCTCGCATCCGATCTCTACCAGTTGCACCGGGGAGATGAGATTGACGGCGTGATTGCCATTACTCAGTGGGGAATTATCAGGCTGGTTGAGGCGATCGGCGGTATTGATGTCGATGGTGAATTCATCTCTGCGGAAGATACTCTGAGGGTCATAGAACAGGGGACCGATACCGAGGGCACAGAGTTTCTGGAGCAGCTGTTTGTCGGACTGTTGGAGTCGATTGAAGGCGAATCTCTCGCAGACCCGCAGTTTGAGCTACTCAATGCGATGAGCGACAACATTTATCAAAAAGATGTGATGCTTTTCAGTTCGGACGAAGACGAGCAAAGACTAGTGGATGCCCTCGACATTGCAGGTCGGTTCCCGGTAAGTGAGCAGGACCGGATAGCTGTTGTTGACTCAAATGTTGGCTGGTCCAAGTCGGACCGCAGCATTGAGCGAAGCGCCAACTATATGGTTGACCTCACCGAACCAGATCGCCCTGTAGCGGAGCTTGTCCTGAGCTACCGAAACACCGGCTCCGAGATCGGCCGTGATTGCAGTTCGCAACGGCCGCCGGACGGCAACGAGGCCATCTACTCGGTCTCCCGAAATTCGTGTTACTGGAACTACTTCCGCGCATATGTGGCGACCGGTATTGAGGTCACTGGCTCCCCGGATTTGCCGCTTCCTGAGAACAGTGTGCCTCACCAGCTAGACAGGCAGTCCCCGGGCAGTTCGACTTTTTCGCATGGGTTTGACGAGTACGGCGATCATCTTGCAGGTCTTGTCGCTATCCCGCCCGGAGATTCGATCAAGTTCTCATTCGAGTATGAGCTTCCGGCCTCAGTCCTCGAAGTCACAGAGTCAGGATTCACTTATCAACTGGCACTGGTGGCGCAGCCCGGAGCACGTGGGCGCAGAACCTCGGTTGAGTTGCAATTGCCGGATGGCTATTCGCTGGGCTCCACAAGTCACGCAACGGAGTTTCAGAACGATGGCACTGTGAGATTCTTCTTTGAGCTGATAACCGATGAGATTCTTCGAGTAGATCTGATCGTCAACGAATAGGGGCGGACGGTGCGGGGATAGGTGATCGAACTACCGTTGCGAGCGCCGCGCCCCAACCAATCCCCAGAAGAACCCTGTCCCGTAGCTGAGATGGATCAATGGAAACGCGATCAAGCTGCCGAAGCCCAGGGCGCTTTTCTCGTTCGTCACAACGGTGGCCGTTGCCAGCAACAGGAACGCAGCGTAAACCAGCGGTAGGATGATGGCGATCTGCCACACAAACGGCAGCAGAATCAGTGACCCGATCAGACCGAGCAGCAGCAGACCCGGTGCGGTATGTCTCGGTTTCAAGGCTTTCGGATATCGCCTCAGGATTCGAGTCTTCCACATACCGTACCGGAAGTACTGCTTCGTAAGCGCCGGCAAACTGCTTCGTACGTTGTACAGGCAGGCCAGATCGGGAACGACGAGGACTCGCTTACCCAATTCTCTGAGTCGGATGTTCAACTCATAGTCTTCGGCGACCTTTAGCGACTCGTCAAAGCCTCCTAGTTCCCGTAAAGTCTCGGTTTTCCAGGCGCCCAGGTAGACGCTTTCGCCGTAGCGTGGGGAGCTACTGTGACGATGTGCAGATGGTCCCATGGAGAACGGTGAGCGCAGTGTGAGTGCTATCGCTTTCTGCAAACCGCTTGTCCCGACCGGCCACTGGACCCCTCCGACGTTGTCGGCCTTTCCTTCTGAAAGAGCATCGACGCACAGCGACACATGGTGCGGTTGATAGGTGCTGTGCGCATCGAGTCTGACGAAGTACTCACCGGTCGCTTCCTTGATGGCAATGTTCAGTGCGGCTGACTGGATTCGGTCCGGGTTGTGTAGCACTCGAAGCAGGGGCAGCCTGTCTTTCCAGCTTTCGACTCTTGCGAGAGACCGGTCAGTACTACCTCCGTCCACTACCAGCACTTCCATCGAGTCGGCCGGGTAGTCACCGGATACGAGGGATTCGAGGCAGGCGTCGATGAAGGGTTCCTCGTTGAGCACCGGGATAGCCACCGTGACCAGAGGTCTTACAGCACCGTTTTGCGCTGCCACGTTCATCGCCACAATCTGCCGTGATGCTCGGATATGTATTTGACCGCCGATTTCGACAGTGGATGGCGCTTTGTCCGGTCAATTCCAAACAGACCGTCTTTAATTGCGAGGAACCAGTTTTTCATCTGCCTATTTCTTATCGATTTGAAGAAATAGTACCCTGACCATGCGAGTGAATACGATATTGCGTATCGCCACGGTAAGTTCCTATGCGCGAGCCAGATCCTGTTACGGGTCAAGTAGTACGACTCAAATCTCTTTTTTCCGGCTCCTGCTATCTGCGAGGAGGCCGGGGCGTGTACAACCGCTATCGATGGGTCGTAGAGGATCGAAAAACCCTCATTTACGGCGCGGTACGAGAGGTCTAGCTCTTCGTGTCCGTAGATAAATTCAACGGGGTAGAGTCCGCATTCATCAAAAACACGTCGCGCTATTGCATGCCCGGCACCCACGAAGTAGCTTGCCTCTTGCTCGCGATCTGCAATCGACGGATCTCGGGTTATCGTCCTCCGGGCGAACGGAACCTGTAGTTCACTGGAATCGATGCCATTCAAGTGTATTTTGAAAGCAACGATACCCAGATCTGGTTTGGCCCCAAACACTTTGTCTATCGTTGTCAATTCATCGTTGCTAACAAACCATGCATCATCATCGACGAATACCAGGACCTCTCCGCTGGATTTTTCGACCAGTTTGTTTCGCGCCCCTGACACTCCGGTTGGCGCATCGTTTCGGAGCCAGGTCACCGCAGACAATCCTTCGACGATACCAACCTGCTGTTCGAGCAGTTCATCAGAGCCGTCGTCAAGGACGATTATTTCGAGCGATTCATAGTACTGTGCGGCAACGCTTTCGAGGCATTTACGAACCTCGATCGGCCTGTTGCGCGATGCGACCAACACGGAAATCCGTGGATGCTCGCCGTCAGGTCGGCTTGGTTCTTTTATAGGGTTGATTTCGGGCGTTGACATGTTGCAGTCGCTCATCCATGCGTTGTTAGCTGATTCGTTCCCAATCGCGCATGAACAATTTCAGGTGCGTTTCCGTGCGGTGACTGAATCCCGTGGAGGTCAAGATGAGCAGCATAAAGTTGGGGTGCGGTGACGATGCAGAGTTCAATCAGGTTCGGAACGGTCACGCACCCTCATCATACTGTTGTCCTGTCATTCGAGACCTCTGTGACATCTGTTGAGATTTGGTCTACTACCAGTAGCTACATCTGAAAAGCGACTGAATTGATTGAGCTGTTCACGAATCAACGGTAATAGGTGGCAGCATCAGCAAGTAACCTTCCGGCACCTCCCATAAACTTTTGCTGAACGTTGGCATCTGCGTCTACCATTCGCTCTAACCGGGCTCGCCCTCGATCAAATGGCATCGACCATATTTCGTAAACGCTGGGAACAGACTTACGCACTACTTATCTTTTTCGAAGCGAACACCTAAAGTCTGCGAGCATGCGGGTTGAGCCTGGAAGCACGGATCAAAGCCGTGGTGCGGTGGAGCCCTCTTCACCCTTCCTTCATCGCGCGCCGCGGGCTGCGCAAAGTGATCAGGAAGCATCTTCACGAACTGCAAGGGACGATGCTCGACCTTGGGTGCGACCGTCAGCCGTACAGGCACGAGTTGCCAACCACCGTTAAGAGATACATCTCAACGGACTTCGAGCATCGTCCGGGTGTCGATTTCCTATCGTCTGCAACCCACATTCCACTGGCAGACGAGAGCGTTGACTCCGTTCTCATGACGGAGGTGCTTGA
>JAJCYX010000169.1 GCA_029262715.1 Chloroflexota bacterium | reverse complement strand
CAACGTTCGCAAACGGGCGGGTCTCCGTACAGAATCGGATTGGGCTGAAAGGCCGCACGCTCCGCCGCAGCATTCCTGAGCGTAAGTGAGCCGCCCGCAACCGCTGCACCAAAGTTCGATCCCGACTGCGCTGCTCCTTGCTGGCTAATACCCGTGTCAGAAGACGCTGGTTGAGTTGGCGGCGAGCCGATCGTCCACATCCTGGCGCTGCATCGTTCACAGAAACTTGCGCCAGGGTGATTCGAGTAGCCACACGTTGTGCACGTTCCCGGGGTAGTAGTGCGGTGGCCGACGTTCTGGGGAGTTGCGGTGCTGGCACCCGGCGAAGGTGCCAGCACCGGTTGACTGCCTGCCGAATGTTCGTGTGAAACCTCGTCGAGCGCATGCTCGGACGGTTCAGCACTGATCCCATGCGCTGACTGGTCCATCGGCGTCCCGCATTCCTCACAGAACCTCGCCGTCGGCAGGTTGCTGCGCTTGCAGGAAGGGCACGGGATGCCGGTCGAATAGCTTGCTGCCGGTTGTTGTACATCGCTGCCGCACGTGCCGCAAAACCTCGCTTCCGGCTCAAGCGGCTGAAAGCACTTCGAACACCTCGCCTCACTCGGCATGTCGCGAATCTTTCTTCCAGGAGCTAGCGGCCCGCCTAAACGTCTTTGGTGGAGTTCCCGGGTTTAGTGAAAAGTGAGTGTGCACAGCCAGCCATTCACCGTCCGGTGCAGCATCGGTTCGACGACGCTCAAGTGCGACAGTCGCTCGGCCCGGTCTCGTGAACGGTTCACCATCTTCACTGAACCCTGTTGAGTTCCACACCGCTATTCCCCACGCCGATTCGCCATCGCCGCCACCACGAACCGAGTCCAGATCGACGCGAAAGTCTGCGATATTCGGCCAGATTCCTTCCCACTGATTCGCTTGCAGCGGCCCAAGCCCCACAACGATGTCAGCCTTCGTGCCGAACGAAGCGACATCATGAGCAAAGATGCGACGACCTGCTTCGTAGTCAACCGTCGAGCATGCAACGCTCAGTCGTGCAAACCAATTTCTGGCAGCGGTCAAGTGATCGTCAGTCGTGATAGGTCCAAATTCATCGCTCATAGCCGGTCATATTACGGGGCAGAGACCTGAATGGGCCAGATTGCGCCCTCGATCCTCCTATGGCGATCCGAGAAACAATGCTTTCTGCACCCTCTACATTTCGCTCAAATACACACTATTACGCGCCGATACACCCACCTGCTATCAGGTTAGACTGGCAGTCCGTTCGAGTCTCGGCAAACGAACTCAAACGAGTCGCAGCCAGAGCTCCAGAAAATCTTCCGAAGGGATTGCGGATTGGCAACCAAGTACGTAGGCAAGGTCAACGCGCCGGAATTCCCGCATGGGCTTGATTGGATCAATACAGACACACCGGTCCAACTACAGCACCTGCGCGGCAAACTGGTCATCCTGGACTTCTGGACCTACTGCTGAATCAACTGCATGCACATACTCCCGCAGTTGCGGAAGCTGGAAGAGAAGTACCGGGAAAAGCTGGCTGTCGTAGGCATCCACTCTGCGAAGTTCGACGGTGAAAAGCTCACTGCAAACATTGCTGAATCGGTTGCTCGCTATAACGTTCGCCATCCCGTTGTTAACGACGCCAACTTTGCTATCTGGAAGCACTACGGCGTGAAGGCGTGGCCGACGCTGATGTTCGTCGACCCCGAAGGTAAGGTGATCGGCCGCCACGAAGGCGAGTTTTCGTTCAACGACCTGGACCGCGTGATCCAGCGGATGATCGGTGAGTATGAGACTGAAGGCATGCTTAACACCGATCTTCTCCCGTTCCAGCAGCGAGCGATAGCCGAGGATCTGCGTCCTCTCTCTTATCCCGGCAAGATCGAAGTCGATGCCGAAGCGAACAGGCTCTTCATCGCCGACTCGAACCACCATCGTGTGCTCGTCACGTCCCTCGACGGCGAGGTCGAAATGATCATCGGCAACGGCGAGGTAGATGACTTCACTTTTGCAGAGCAGGGTTTTAGGCAAGGCGTGTTCGACAACCCGCAAGGGATGGCGGTTGACGGCGACACCCTGTTCGTGGCCGACGCCGGTTCGCACACCATCAAGCGCGTCGATCTGAATGCAAAAACGGTCACGGCCATTGCCGGCAACGGACAGCAGTCGCTCTACAGACATTCCGGCGGAGAAGCGGTCGCCAATCCACTCAACTCGCCGTATGACCTCGGCCTTCGCAACGGCGTTCTCTATATCGCAATGGCAGGCTTCCACCAGCTCTGGTCAATGGACCTCGAAGCAGGAACAACCGAGCCATTCGCAGGAACCGGCGCCGAGGCGATCAAAGACGGCCTGCGTGGTGAGTCGATGCTGGCCCAGCCCTACGGCCTTGCGGTCCAGAACGGCAACGTCTTCTTTGCCGATTCCGAGACCAGTGCATTGCGTCTAGCGAAGATCGGCGAAAACGGCAGAGTGGTGACGCTTGTTGGGACAGGGCTTTTCGACTTTGGGGATGCCGAGGGTATTGGCAAAGAGGCCATGTTGCAGCACGTGCAGGGCGTTGCGGCCGGGCAGGATGTTGTCTTCATCGCTGACACATACAACCACCGGATCAAGCGAATGAGCCTTGCCACGTTGCAGGTGCTGAACGTTGCGGGTAGCGGCCGGAAGGGGAGTGCAGACGGTCCGGCTATGGACACTGCGTTCAACGAACCGGCAGGGCTTGCGGTCGCTGGAAACACCGTCTGGGTAGCCGACACCAACAACCACGCGATACGGGTCATCGATCTGCTGGAGAACCGCGTAAGCACACTGGAACTGACCGGTCTTTAGCCGATACGTCGACCGATTCACCTCGCTCAATAAACACACCACGACATCCCTCAGGAAACGCGGTTTGCCGCCTCTCGAGTGCACTTCAGCGTCCAGATTGCATACAATCTCGCTGGTAGCGACCACGAACCCGCATTCTCGGCCCATACCGACCGAACCTCTGCCACGCCCCATTCTTTATGGAAATACCTTCACCATCCACA
>JAJCYX010000168.1 GCA_029262715.1 Chloroflexota bacterium | reverse complement strand
CGAGCAAGCCAAGCTGTTCAACAGGCATCACGCTGCGCCGCATCGCTTCACCTCGCGTGCCGGACAGCATCTCATCAGCAGAGAAATGATTCCAGTCGTGTTCGTGAACTGTGTAGCGAGCGTTTGGAAAGGCTGGCAGGGTGGGATCCCGATCCTCACGCATGTTCCAACCGACATGATCACCGTGCAGGTGAGTCAAAAAGACGGTATCCACATCTTTCGGGCTGACACCTCTCCGCTGTATATCTCGCATCAGCTCGCCCGGCGCGGGGTCACCGAGCATTTCGCCATGAGGGCCGTATCCCGTGTCAGCAAGGACGTGCTTGCCACCCGACGAAAACAGGAATGATCCGAGGTTATTCCTGAAGTGATCTCCTGAGAAGTACTCAGGAAACCGTTCGTAGTACGGGTTCCATGCATCGAGTGATATCTCAGGGAACAGAATTCGTTGATCGAACGTGACGCTACCGTCGGTCAAAGCGGTGATCGTTACATCACCAACCTTCAGTATGTGGTTCTTTTCATCCGGACCAGCCGACGCCCCAGGCGGAAGTGCCATGTAGTTCTCCTGTGCAGCGTTCTACACGTCGCAGGCGAGTATGGCAATCGACAGCAAACCGCTATTTGTCAGCCGATGGCAGTACCGTAGATGTGGTCTGGCCTGACGATCACAACTGCTCGGTGATCTTTCAGCATCGCAGCGTCATACTCGTCCCAATCCGAATGCGGCCCGCCGGAGATTGACTCGTAGAGCTCTCGTAACGCCGATAGTCTCTCCGAATCCGACGAGTTCGTCGCATCGATAATCTCGGCCTGACCTTCAAAGACTGCGAATCCCCACCAGTCGTCTTTCGATACGAGCAGCGAACAGCGCGGGTCTCGCTTCAGGTTCTTGTACTTGGCGCGTGACTCGGTGACCGAAACTCCTACGCCTCCCCTGAACAGTCCCGACATCACGACGCTCAGTTGCGCCTGGCCATTTCGCTTGAACGTGCTCAACACGGCTTTGTGATTTCCAGTCAAGAATTCAGCCGTGCTATCGGTTATCTCCAAGTGGCATCCCCGGTTTCAGGTGCAAGCGTTATAGAAAATATGGCGTCATATTGCATGAACTGACGAGATTTCGACAATCGACCGAAAGGCCGTAGCTCCAGCCGGTGGAAGACCTGGTATCAGGCGGCGCCGCTTGCGTGAGCAGACCGTAGCAGCTTTCTCACCAGCTGCTCAAACTCAATCGCACTGATCGGTTTGATGTAAAAAGCAGTGGCTCCGTGACTTAGCGCACTCCGACGAAGTTCTGGAGGTGCGTTTTCAGCGACCATAACTATCGGTACGTTCGAGAATTGTCTGTCGCGCTTAAGTTCCCTGACAAAATTCATTCCACCACCGTCACGCAGTTCGAGTTCTGTGACAACAATTGCAGACCGGTCGTTACTTAGCCTGCTCAATGCAACCTTTGCGGTCGTGACACGCGTCGATTCGATAGCCAATCGCCTGGATGTGTCTGTTATTAAGCGCTGAACAGCAACATCCTGTCCGACGTACATAATCGTCGGATTGTCGGTTGCGTCGACAGGTGATTCACTAACAGCAGGTTCACTGGCCGCCCCCAATCGCATCTGCACTCGCTCGATCAACTGTGCCATTCCGGTGTCTTTGAGAACGTAGTCACTTGCGCCGGCCTGTATCGCGTCTTTGACGAACTCGGATGAGGCCGAATTCGTGTACATCAGGATTGGAACAGACAGCGTTTTTCGCATCTGCTTGAGAATGTCGAGTCCAGAGATCCCGGGGAGGTGAACGTCCAGCAGAACGATGTCAGGAGTGAACTTCGCCAGCTCTATGAAGGCCTCTTCACCGGTCGCGGCCGCTGCAACGCGAAATCCGGCCTCCGTGAACGTAATGACGAGCGCATCACGGATATCAATCGTGTCTTCGACTATGAGGATCTTGGTTGCCATTAGGCTACGGATTCGCCAAGTGTGCCCCTTCAGAGTAATGAGAATACACAACTAACGGATCGGCTCAGCGGCCGGGCACAGTACCCAGCATTGGTCCTTTTGACTCAGAACTCTACTGTGCTGCCTTCAAACTTGAGATGGGAAGAGTGCAACGAGAGGGGACTCTGTACTCGTAACGCGGGGCTGCGGACGAGACAATCAGTGACCGTAATCATCCCGGAGCTGGGTAAATGCGTGTTCATGAGATCGACGCTGGCCGGAAATTAATCGCGATCGGCAGAACCGCAGGCACATATAAAAACCGCCCCAGATTGAGGCGGTTTTGAGTTGCAACTAATTGGCGACCCCGAGCAGATTCGAACTGCCGATCTCCTCCTTGACAGGGAGGCGTGTTAGACCGCTACACCACGGGGCCAATGCCTGACGTCCGGCTGAAACAACAGCGGAACCTGTTGAGATTACGAAACAAGGTACGCGGAGTCAACAGAAGAAGCACATATCCAGCGTCAGTCTCGCACGGTCAGGCAAGATTCTACGCTGGCAACGTCGAACTCCGATGCCGCACCAAGAAGCGCCGGAACGCTACCGCGGACCAGATGGCCTCAACCGCCATTATCGGATAGACCTCAGCAATACCGCTGTAGATCGATGTAGCGGCTGACGCTGCGGCGAATACAGCGACGTACCATTTGGAGCGCGATTCCAACCAGTACGACATCATCATTATCGAAACGGCTATTGAGCCGAAGATCGTGAGCATTTCGGCCTATTCATCTCAGTAGAAGCAGTTCGCCTGAAAACCCCGGCAATGCCTATCCGTAATTGCAGCCGATGCCGTTGTAGCCGATCTCAACTTCGCCGTTAGCGGTCACCATGACCGGAGTGATCTTGTCGCCGCCAGAAAGACGCTCCACTTCATCCCAGTACTCCGGCTTCAAGCTGACGTTCACCTCTTCGTACTCAAGACCCTTGGACACAAGGTCCTCTTTGAGAAGATCGCAGTAACCGCACGTTGGGTGCGTGTAGACAATCGCTTTCTCGCGTTTGGGCTCGGTCTTCGGCATTCTGTTCTCCATACGGACTACTCAGGCCAATTCGATCAGGCATCGATTCGATTACTCGGTGTCACATTCAGATGCACACCGTCCCAGAAATCAGAAAGAGGCAGGCCTGTTACATTTCCACGCTCTTCTCACCGCTCAGGTATGCGGAAGGTTCCTTCTCGAAAGCAACTCGACAACCTGGGCCGCAGAAATAGTACGTCTTGCCTCCATGTTCCGCTGTACCGCCACCTGGATTAGACGTGTCCACCTGCATATGGCAAACCGGATCTTCCGCGGTCTCTTGTTTCTTACTGAATAGCGGGATTTTCATCAATTTCACCTTTCTATATTTTCGATTTTTCACGTCGCATTTCGTCAAAACGGCTCAAGCAGACGCGATTGCCGGTTCCGATTGCGGCGAAGCAGGTGGCCGCTTTACCGACTCTCCTGCAGCACCACGGCTCAGTCGAAGTGAATTGGTCACAACACTAACCGAACTTAGCGCCATCGCTGCTGCTGCCGCTATCGGGTTCAGGAACCCATGTTGCCCCAACAGCGGTTGCAGATAACCAGGTACATCTCCGTCCAGGAATAGCGGGTGTAGCGCTCCAGCGGCTATTGGAATAAGCGCAACATTGTAGAAAAACGCCCAGAACAGGTTCTGTCGAACGGTTCGCATCGTTGCTTTGCTAAGCCTTACAGCTTCCGCAACTCCCCGAGGATCGCTCCCAGTCAAGGTGATATCGGACGATTCGATTGCGATATCAGTGCCGCTCCCGATAGCTATTCCCACATCGGCAAGTGCCAGAGCCGGAGCATCGTTGATCCCATCACCGACCATCGCCACAAGCGATCCGCCCGCTTTCAACTCCGCGATGCGGTCCGACTTCTCTGCCGGAAGCACCTCGGCGATCACTTCGTCGACGCCAACCTGTTTCGCAACCGCTTCAGCGGTCTGCCTGTTGTCGCCAGTCAACATGATCGTGCGAATTCCCATCGCCCTCAAAGCTGCAACCGCTTCGGCTGAACTGGGTCGCACGGTGTCCATGACGCCAATCAGTCCTATGGCAACACCATCGCTCGCAACCGCCAGCACCGTCTCTCCACGACTGCTCAGCTCGCTCACGTTCTCCGTAAGTGGCCCAAGTTCGACACCTCGCTCGGCCAGCATCGCAGGGCTCCCAGCTATGACGGAGTGTCCCTCGACGGTGCCTTCAACGCCACGTCCTGCCGTCGCCATGAATCCGGTCAACGCGCTCAGTTCATAGCCGAGATCTTGTGCACGTCCAACAACAGCAGAACCAACCGGATGCTCCGAGCCGGTCTCCACCGACGCTGCCAGACTTAGCAGTTCTTCTTCGCTAACGCCCTGTGGTACGACACTAGAAACGCTCGGCCTGCCTTCGGTCAAGGTTCCTGTCTTATCGAACACCACCGTGTCCAGCCGCTGTGCTGTCTCCAGCACTTCGGCATTGCGGATTAGCAGTCCTCTACTCGCACCTCGGCCCATGCCAACCATGATCGCCGTGGGCGTGGCAAGGCCGAGTGCACATGGGCACGCTACCACCAGTACGGCGACAGTCAGCAGCAGCGCATTTACGAACGCTGGATCGGGGGCGACGAACAGCCAGACCACAAAAGTGAGCAACGCGGCAATCAATACCGCCGGTACAAAGATTGCGGTTACACGATCAACCAACCGCTCCACCGGAGCCTTCGATGCCTGCGCTCGCTCAACCATCTGAACGATCTGCGCCAATGCAGTGTCGCGACCTACTCGTGTCGCTGTGAACCTGAGTCCACCAGTCCCATTGACCGTGCCTGCAAACAGGGAGTCTCCGTCTGATTTCTCGGCAGGTACGCTCTCCCCGGTCAGCATCGATTCGTCAACTTCGCCTCGGCCATCAAAAATCACGCCATCGACAGGCACGCGCTCACCCGGACGAAGAATGATTCTGTCACCCGCAGCGATCTCTTCGACGGGAACCTGAACGCTCTGGCCATCGCGCTCGATCATTGCTGTATTCGGCGTCAGTCCAATGAGCCTGCGGATAGCGTCGGAGGTTCTGCCTCTGGCACGCGCTTCAAGCCACCTGCCAAGCAGGATCAGGCCAATGATGGAAGCTGACACGTCAAAGTAGGTCCCCGTAGCGTGACCGCTGATGCCGCCAGATTCGAAAACGACTGAATCCTCGAATAGTGGTCGGAATAGCGTGGCGGCAGCTGAGTAGAAGAACGCCGTGGAAGTACCTATAGCCACAAGCGTATTCATGTTCGATGTTCGGTGCTTCAGCGCCCCCCAGGCTCCTCTATAGAAGCGGGATCCGGCCCAGAATTGGATCGGTGCTGCCAGGGCGAGGAACAGGTAGTTAACCGCCGTGGGCGAGATATTCTCGAGGGCATCAATAGATGCATATTGCATTCCCGCCATGATGAACGCGGCCACTGCCAGGCTGAGAATTACCCGGCGTTTCAGATCATCGAGATCTGCCTTCCGTCGTTTGCGTGCTTCCTCGAACTCAGTCTCAGCGTCTCGATCACCTTCGAACGAAACAAGCTGGTACCCGGCACCCGTAACGGCTTCACGCAGATCACGACGCCCAAGCGTACCGCTGACGAACTCAACTTCTGCCACCTCTGCTGCCAGGTTCACTTCAGCCCGGACGACCCCGGGGAGCGAGTTCAGGGCGGATCCGACATGCCCCACGCAAGAGGCGCAGGTCATTCCACCGAGATGTATACGCTCTGTAGTTGTCGAAACTCCGTAGCCGGCGTCGCGTACAGCATCCAGTATCTGGTTCGTCGATGCTCCGTTCGTCGAATTAACTCGAACATTCGCAGATTCGCTGGCGAGGCTCACTTCAGCCGTCTCGACACCTTCAACCGACCTGAGTGCGCTGCCCACATGAGCGACGCACGAAGCACAGGTCATACCTGTTACGGGTATCGATATTTCGCTTTCGCGTGACGACTCGTCGGTCGCAGCGACAACGTTTTCGTGTTTGTGTTCAGTAGTCATATAGATCGCTCTATCGCTCCGAGATCTCAAACAGGTCTTTTAGCTCGTCCAGCATCTGATCATCACGGCCTTCTCGGTAAGCGTCCGGCACACATGACCTCAGATGGCCGTCGATCAGAACACCTTCGAGTTTCTGGAGAGCGCGCCTGATCGCATACGTCTGCCGGATCACATCAACGCAGTACCTGTCTTCCTCGATCATCTTGTGAACACCCGCAAGGTGCCCATCTATGTAATTCACCCTCTTGAGCGCATCGCTCTTCGTGTCACCAAGCATCTGCATTCACCTGCATGAAAATGATCACCTGCACCTAATTACCGCAACATCAGTATACACCCCCACCCAGGGGGTATGGGTGATACACTTGATCGTGACGGTTCGATTCGCCCGGCCTCGAGCGGGCTGATCGATAAATCTGCAGCACCCTTGCCTACATCAAATCAACGTGGCTGGAAGACATTCAGCAGTTCCAACGAGAAGGATCATTGCAGTACGAAGAGAGAGCAAGCACGTGAAACCACCTAGTAGTTTCATTGACTCTCAGTTCAGATGGCGGTAAACTGATAACTTGTCGAGGAGTGTCCACCTCTGCAGTTCGAGCACTGGTTCCCAATTTAATTTCAACTGACACACCCCTAGCCCGCTGAATTCAAAAGGCATCAGCGGCCGGGGTGTTTTGCGCGTTTCCGCAGGTCACGCATTCCCGATACGCCAACTGGCGCCGCGGCATCACAGCTCTGGAAGTGGAGTAGAGCATGGTTCTAGCCGAATCACGAACACACGTTTTTGAACCCAAGGAATCCAAGTCCTTTAATTCGCTTCGAACGGTCGTTGACGTTCCGAACCTTGTACAGGTTCAGATCAACTCGTTCGACTCGTTGAAGACGGATGGCTTGAGCGATCTTTTCTCTGAAATATCACCGATCGAGGACTTCTCGGGCGGCAGGTTTGAGTTGCGTTTTCTTGATCACGAGATTCGCGCACCGAAATTCACTGAGCGTGAGTGCAGGCAACGCGAAATCACGTACTCAGCGCCTCTCTATGTAACTGTTCAATTGGTCATCAAGGCGACAGGCGAAGTAAAAGAGCAGGTGCTCTTCTTCGGCGACGTGCCAATGATGACGCCAAACGGTACCTTCGTGATAAACGGTGCCGAACGCGTCGTTGTCTCGCAGCTTGTCCGCTCACCCGGTGCCTACTTCACGTCAGACAGCGATGCAACATCAGGCAGAATACTGTGTTCAGCGAAGCTCATCCCCTACCGAGGCGCATGGGTAGAGCTCGAGACCAGCAACCGTGATCTGCTGAGCGTAAAGGTCGACCGCAAGCGCAAGGCTCCGATCAGCACTTTCCTTCGAGCCCTCGGTTGGGACACCGATGAAGAGATCATCGATCTTTTCAAGGAAGTGGACACTGACGCTGACCGCAAATTCATCGAATCAACGCTCGCACGCGATTCTGCTGTAACCACGCAGGACGAGGCGCTGCTTGAGTTCTACCGCAGGCTACGTCCTGGTGAGCCGCCGAGCATCGACAACGCCAAAACACTTATCGAAGGT
>JAJCYX010000167.1 GCA_029262715.1 Chloroflexota bacterium | reverse complement strand
AATCATCAATGTAATGTCAGATGTAGCAGACGAAAGTACGGCGCGCGATGCCGAAACCAGCCCAGAAACCCTCCAGCAATCAGCCTGGAGACTGCTTGAATTCCCGCTTGTCCGCCAGATGCTGGCAGGAAACACACGGTTCTTCAGATCCCGGGAGCTTGCCGAAGAGGTAATACCGCAGACACACATCGAAGATGTGGTACGGCTGCAAGAAGAGACTTCGGAAGCAGCGGACATGCTTGCGACGGTCGGCGACATCGGCCTGACCGGACACACTGACCTAAGGCCGGTGCTCCGTCGCGCTGCTCTCGGTGGCATGCTCAGCGGTCAGGAACTCATCTCCTGTGTGATCCTGCTCGACTCCACATGGCTCGCACGAAACGTGGTCCTTTCGATGAAAGACCGCACCCCGCGTATGGTCGCCATAGCATCGGACATCCCAGACCTGTCTGATGTGCAAATCGAGGTCAACAAGGCGCTGGCAGAGACCGGTGATGTGCGTAACTCGGCAACTCCCCGGCTCGGAAGGCTGAGAACAGAGGCCGCTCGCTCGTATCAGAAACTGGTGCGAATCCTGGAGCGCATCGCCTCATCGACAGATGTACGAAGCTCTCTTCAGTCACCGAACATCGCAACACGCGGTGAACGGCTCGTCCTGGAAGTCAGGACAGACCAGCGTGAAGCTGTACAGGGCATTGTTCACGACGTTTCGAACACCGGCGCGACCCTGTTCGTCGAGCCGTTCAGAGCGGTCGATCCCTGTAACCAGTGGAGAGAGACAGCTGCCGAGGCCCAGCGCGAGGAAGAACGGGTTCTGAGGCGCCTTTCGCAGATGATCGGCGAACGGGAAGAGCTTGCTACTACGGCAATCGAAGCCGCTGCTGATCTTGACCTGATAACAGCGCGAGCGCGACTTGCCAGGTCAATGGACGCAATGCGCCCTGAAACTATGCCAGCAGGTTCCGACCCGGCTGCGCGCCTTTCGTATGCCAGGCATCCGTTTCTAGGTGATGAAGCAGTTCCGGTTTCGCTGAACATCGGCCCCGGGTTCCGAGGCCTCGTGGTGACAGGCCCGAACACCGGTGGCAAGACCGTAGCACTGAAGACACTCGGACTGATGGCACTGATGCACCAGAGCGGTATGCATCTGCCGGTCTCGGACGGCACTCAGCTCGCTGTCTTCACAGCCGTATACGCAGACATCGGTGACGCACAGAGCATCGAGCGGTCCGTTTCGACCTTCTCTTCTCACATGGGCAATGTGATCGACATTCTTCACGAATCGGACGAGAACTCGCTCGTCCTGCTCGATGAGCTTGGGACAGGGACCGACCCAGAAGAAGGCTCTGCGCTCGCAAGGGCTGTGTTGGCAAACCTTATCGGGAGGAACATCCCGGTTGCGGTAACGACCCACCACCGTGCAGTGGCGGAGTTCGCAGGCACTCACGAGCGTATGGAAAACGCATCGGTCGAACTCGATTCGGAAACTCTGCGCCCCACATATCAGTTCATCATGGGCATTCCAGGCCGCAGCTACGCCGTGCATGTCGCCCGCAACCTGGGTCTGCCGGAAGCGGTACTGGATCACGCAGAGACTTTCCTTGATCCCGGACGCGCCGAGGCTGAGTCGCTACTGGACCAGATTCAGAAGGAGAGAGATCAGGTCAGCCAGGCCAGGCAGAGGGCCCAGGCCGATGCTACGGCGGCGGAGGCAGCTCGACGTGATTTGCAGAAGAGTCTGAGCCAGGTCACGAAGCAGCAGGAGGACATGGTCTATCGCACAAGGATGGAGCTGCGTAGAGAGGCTGATGATATTCGGCGTCAGTTGCGGCGCATCGTCGCCCAGGCCGAGTCTGGCAAAAGCCTCGCGACTGCGCAGAAGGCTGTGAACAGACTGCGTGCCAATCTGGCTGAGCCGACATGGATGCCGATCGCAGCCAGTGAGCCAGATAGAGCCAATGGAGACGCAACCGCGGCAGAAGAAGAGAAGCCGATCACGGCGGGCGATGATGTCGAGATCAAGGGGCTGGACGTTCGTGCGAAGGTGATCTCCATCAAAAAAGATGGTACGACTGATCTCCAGATGGGCAACGCCAGGATTCAACTGAACTCCCGGCAACTGCGCAGAGTTGAGGCCACTGTGGACACTTCACCGGAACCGAGAGGTGCTGGCGTGAAGATCAGCCGGGCAACTCCTCGTTCTCAAAAGCCATCGGGTGATGCCACAAGCGGCGAGCTGGACGTGCGCGGCAAACGAGTGGCAGGAATAGAAGAACTTGTGAGCGGATTTGTGGATAGCTGCGCTGCGGACGGCATGGAAAACTGCCGGATCATCCACGGCTCTGGAACCGGTGCTCTGCGTGAGGCGGTCCGAGAGGTACTCTCACGCATGCCGCAGGTCAGTTCGTTTGAACCGGCGCCACGCGAACAGGGCGGCAACGGCGTGACGCTGGTCAGCCTGGGCTAGGCGCAATCTGCCCCCTGGTCTCTTCTATACGCCCCATCTGCAAGCACGAATAACATTTTGCCTTGGACGCGAAGTGCCCTTCCCGAATGGTCTCGAGAAGGGCACACATCTTTTGCAGCGGGACCGGACCGCCAGACGCTTTGCCGAGGGGGATGCCTAACTTGCGTCCCATGCGGCCGGCCCGTTGGCGCCCCCGAAAGGGCGCTGCAAATCCAGAAAGGAAGGGTTACTAGGACCTCCAGCCGCCGGTGCTAGTTGAGGTTCATCACCTGGCGCAGACCTGGCGGTACTGAGCGTTGGATCGTGAGCGCAGCACCAATTTGCGGTGATACTTCAAGCACGAACCGTGTGCTCTTCCCGATAAGTACGTCTGTGGCTTCGATACCTCCGACACCACCACCGTTACCGGTCAGCGTGTCCATCGGCTGCACTGCGTTATCAGCTGTCTCAAGAATGGCGTAATCGCGATCCATTAGCCAGACGGTGATCTCGGCTTTTTCACCGTCTTCCATCAACTGGTCACCGTTGTTGTTACCGATGAAGTTCACCGACCACGGTACGTCACCCTTACGCTGGTCTTCGTCTGCATACGAAATGATCGTTGCTGGAACAGCTAGTGAGTCAAAGTCCGGGTCAAGACCCGAGTCGTCGACTGTGTACGGTGCAGTCAGGTCCAACGGCTCACCCGCAAGCGAGTTCGAGACGATGAACACGATCTTGTAAACAGACTGTGTCGTGCCAGCCTTGGCGCTGAAAGCGAAAACGCTTCCGTTCTGCCGGAGCCTCGACCGAGTCTCCTTCAAGCCAGCAAAAATTGTCTGCTTCAACGCCTCTGACGAGAAAACACCCGCCGAGAGAACTGTGAAGGCGAAAACACTCGCCACCACGACAAATGCGATCAGGACAATAGCTGTCTCCAGTCCCGTGATTCCTCGCTCACGGCGACCAGTTCCCCTCTGGTTCATGACTAACCCCTCTGTCAAACCCTGGTGCTGCTCGCAAAGCGCCCGAAACTCTCGGGCTCCCCCCCTTACGTGCCTTGCACCTGTAGCCGGTATTTCCTCAGTAACGGGTTCACACTCATTTGGCAGTGAGAGCCTGCTACACCTACCGGCTACGGCTGACTCTCATCACATTGGAGACAGGCATCCAGTCCTGAATCGGTGACTTAACGGGGAGACATCGTTGAATTCGCCTAAATGCCTGCCCGCAGCTTGCACAGGGTCAACACGCAAGTTGAGATTGAAAAGAGGGGTAGGGGGTGACAACGCTGGCCCCTGGCAAGTCTGGGCTGGCGACTGAAATGTCACGAAACGGTTGTCAATGTGAGCGCAGGCAAGTGCCAGCACCACAGTCACCGAACCGCAATACGTACGAAGCCGCGCTTATACAACAACTATGCTGTGACCAGTGACATCGCTCTGGTAGGCGCAGTCCAGGATCTGGAATTGGAATGACTCGATACTCGTGTAGCAGTGTTCTGCTCGTTCACGGCTTCTGCGGCGGTTAACTACGCAGCGCGTCTTTCGCAGCGGCCAGAGTTGCCTCAACATCCTCATCAGTGTGTGCAGCCGACACGAACCACGCTTCAAACTGCGAGGGCGGAGGATAGACACCGCGGTCGGTCATGGCGTGGAAGAACTTCGCAAACTCCTTGCCATCGCTGGCAGAAGCGGTTTTCATGTCCGTCACCGGGTTCGAGTTGAAGAACACCGTGAACGCTCCACACACGCTATTTACCTGCACAGGAACCTCGGCCTCTGCAAACACAGCCCTCAATC
>JAJCYX010000166.1 GCA_029262715.1 Chloroflexota bacterium | reverse complement strand
CCCGGTCTATCCGCTGCCCTGCCGGAATCATCCCCGGCCACGAAACGATCGCTGGCACCTTCACTGAATCTTCGTAGAACGTCTGCTTCCACCATAGGCCGCGCTCACCGACCTGCTCGCCGTGATCCGCCGTGTACACGATCATCGTGTTGTCAGTCAGGCCAGCGTCTTTCAACGCATCCAGTATCTGGCCAATGAGAGCGTCCAACCTCGTGACCAGTGCCCAGTAGGCTGTTCTCGCTCGCAGCACCTCCTCTGCGGGCACGTTGGTTATTCCCGTATGTTCACGCCACCAGCGCAGGTACGGATGCTTTTCGTCCGAGTAGTCTCGGCTGTTGCGAGGTGGCTGGATCTTGTCTTCGTAACGCTCGTAGTCTTCACGCCGTGCGACAAATGGCTGGTGAGGAAGCATCAGGCCAACGGCGACGCAAAACGGGTCGGCACCATTGTCTGCATTCCGACGGATCGCGTAGTTTTCGATGAAGTTTACGGTCGCAGCGGCAACGTGCTCGTCGTGTACCTGGTAGGCACTCTGGCCGATTCCAGATTTCTGCAAACTGATGCGGTGGGGACCTGCGGTGCCGCCAAGTTCACCGTGGTCAGCGGGTTTGCCGCCCAGGAAATTTGGGCCGTGATCGCCGACGTACCGCTCTGCAAATCCGTGCAGTTGATCAGGGCCAACGAAGTGCATGCGGCCGATCTGCACCGGACGGTAACCTGCGGCTCCCAGCGCATGGGCGAACGTCGGTATCGATGAGTCCAGCCCATGCGAATTCGTCCAGACCCTGTTTTCATGGGGGTGACGCCCGGTGAGCATCGAGACACGAGACGGCACGCAGATCGGTGACGCACAGTAGGCGTTGCTGAACGTTGTGCCGTGAGCTGCAAGTCCGTCAAGATTCGGTGTCCACACGATGGGGTCGCCAGCGCAGCCCATAACAGCAGGGTTGTGCTGGTCAGATTGAATGTAGAGGATGTTGGGACGGTCAGATCGGTCCGTCATAAATCCTGTTCCTCACATTGGGCGACTTTATTGCGACGACACTAAGCGCCCAACGCATCGAGCGATTCTATCTCCCGCCGTCGTGCATTGATGTGCGCCTTTTCGTTCAGCACGCATTTCCTACAGTCTTCAACCGGGTGGCGCAGCCGAAAAGCCCGCACGCGGGCGGGCTAGTTCTGTTTGTTGCCGAGCGAACTTCGATACTCCTCTTTCGTCTCAGGAGTCGGCGGGTAGTACTTGCCCGGTCGAACACCCTCAGCAAGAATCTTGCGCTTTACGAACGCCTCTACACCCTCGTGCTCCTCCACCCAGTCAATGCACTCAGTCGCATACCAGGAAGGAACCACAACTACGCCATCGCCGTCGCCGACAACCACATCGCCCGGCCTCACCAGCGCTCCGCCACACTGGATGTCCACGTTCTCCTCCGCCGGCTCAGCCCATGGCTTGCCACCGTATGGAGTCCTGTCCTGCGCATAGACGATCAGGCCGTAGTTCTCTTCTTCGAGCACGTCGAGATCACGAATCGCACCGTCTGTGACCAGACCTTCGGCACCGTTCATTTTTAACTGGATCAGCTTTACATCGCCACCGATAGCGGCGTACTGGCGGTTCATCAGGTCTGCCACCAGGACATCGCCAGGGCCACATCGGGCCATTGCCTTGTACTCAGGTGACTCCTCACCCTGTCTCGTCTCGGCGTCAATGTCAGGTCTTGGCGGGAGAAAGCGCAGGGTTCGTGCTCTCCCGGCCATCCTGCGACCCGGTGTGAAGGAGCGCACACCTTCCATATAAGGCAATGTCACACCAAGCTGGTTGTTAACTGCACCCCAGACCGTAGCGATGGGAACGCGACGAAATCGCTCCAGTATCTCGTCACCAACATGAACGGGCTTGAATGATCGGTCTGCCATGTTTTGTTCCTTCTTTCGTTGTCAGCGTAATCAACGTAAATCTGGGCAGGTGCTGACAGGGCACACGACCCGGACGAACAGTTCTGGAACGGAGAATATACAACTGTCTAAGCTGTCATGCTCCCACCAGACGATAATGCAGCCTGTTGCCTATCCGGCAAGGTTCTCTACCAACCTCACCAGCAGCCGGGTCGCTGCGCCCGTAGCCCCCTGCACATTCACCCCGGAAACCTCGTCCGCCATGTTGAACGCTGCGGTGTCGAGATGGACCCACGGGGTGTCTTTGGCGAATTCGTGGATGAAATGAGCAGCGGTGATCGCGCCCGCTCCCCTGCCACCGGTATTCTTCAGGTCTGCGATATTCGATCGGTTCTGTTGTTTTGTCACAGACACGAGAGGTAGTCGCCAGACCGGCTCGCCCTGATCAGCAGAAGCCTTTTCGAAAGTAGTGTAGAACTCGTCGTTGTTGCTAAATGCGCCCATGTGGCCCTTACCGAGAGCGACCGAAACAGCACCCGTGAGCGTTGCAACATCGACTATGCGCGCCGCTCCGTTGTTTCTGGCGTAACAGATCGCATCGGCAAGCGTAAGCCGACCCTCTGCATCCGTGTTCTCGACTTCGATGTACTTGCCGTTCATCGCTTGCACGACATCGCCCGGTCTCGTGGCAGAACCGCTCGGCATATTCTCGGTCGCCGCACACACAACGTGCACATTGATCTTCGGTTTCAGGGCTGCGATCGCCTGCATTGCGCCGATCACAGCAGCACCCCCGCCCATGTCGCCCTTCATGGTCACCATGCTGCCCGGGGGCTTGAGTGAGAGCCCGCCTGAGTCGAAGGTGATTCCTTTGCCGATGAGCCAGATGTTGTTCTGATCTCGTTTTGCGTCGCCGGAATAAGAGATGTAGATGAACTTGGGTGGTTCTTTACTGCCAGCTGCTACCGAAAGATAGGAGCCCATGCCAAGTTTGCGGCATTCTGCTTCTTCAAGGATTTTGATATCGAGCTTTGCCGCCTTAGACATGGCGGTTGCCCGTGCGGCTAGTTCGGTTGGAGACAGTACGTTCGGAGGCTCGTTAACAAGATCACGCGCCAGGTTCGTGCCTATCGCGTAGCTGGTTCCTCTGGCGACGCCCTTTTCTAGCGCCTTCATCTTCGCAGCATCCATCTCGACAAGTTCCAGCACTTCCAGTCCGGAGTCGTTACCTCCGTTGCCGTTGCTGCTGTTGCTGGTCGATTTGTATTTGTCGAAGCGATAGAGGCCGAGAATCGAGCCTTCAGCGATCGCTTCGGCGCTAACGGCGGGATCGAGGCCACCGATGCCTGCGCCGTGAACGATGGTCGCTCCGTTTTTCACCTTCAGAGATTTCAGCTTGCGCGCTACCTGTGCGCTCACAGTGCGGATCGAGTCGTAGTCAAAGCCGTCGCTTTTACCGAGACCCGCTACCAGGACACGCTCTGCGGCTATGGGCTCAGTACTGTCCGAGGTGATCGCGGCCGTGTGGAGCACGGTTATCTCGCCCGCCCCTCCGGTGATCTCACCAGACTCGATGAGTCGAGAGATCAGTCCTCCAAGCGCCTGGTCAACGGCACCGGTTGCGCCTCCGGGCACCTTCACGCCTTCGAAGAGGTTGACTACAAGCGCCGGTGTGGCGTGCTCAACGACGTTTCCCTGCGTGACCTTGATCTCCATGAAATCTCCTGTGCTGAATGGCGCGACTGACATTGGCGACTAAACCGGGCGTTGGGATTGTACGACGAGATCAGCGAGCCGGTTGCGGATGATGTGGTGTGGGCCGGATCACGGTGTTGAGAGAAATACGTTTCCTGAGCGGACTGAGACTGTGTCGAGCGGTCTCATTAATGATGCAAGTCATTTTTTCGCTGCGAGGTGGCGCTCGAACTTTTCAGAAAAGCTCCCAGACTTTCAGTTGTCTCGACTGTTCCATGACGTTGGGGCATACGGCAAAACGCATTCCATGTAGTAGCGTGGCATGCTCAAGCCCCACAATCACGTCGAAGGTGTGAAGGCTGTAGACGCGGATGATGAACGAAGCGAACATCGATCTTCTGAACGTGTGTCATGTTGGCTCGAGCGGCTCTGAGTACGGTCCAGTCTCTACCAGCGCTTGTCAGTACGTTTCGACAACAGTTCGCAGGTCATCCGCGCTTGCTGATGGCATTGCTGATGAACATATCCCAGCAACGGAAACCTGGTTCGATAACATATCGGTCTAGCCCCTAAAGGGACCGTAATCGCGGCGTGACCGGCGAGTTCCTTGTCCGTATTGAACCCTTTGTTGGCAGGCTTTCAACGAGCGGTACAAACCGTCAGTTTCATGCAAATTTGCCCTTCCGGCCCCTTGAACACCGCGCTATGTGCTGTCGGAACCACCGCGTCGTTCATGTAAGTGCAGGCACCCATCGCTCAGTTCGGCTCAAACTGAAGCATTGGTCTCCGTTTTGAACATGTTTAAAACGAAACTTAGACTATTGGCAGGTAAATGGTCGAAACAGGGTACAAAAGTACCTTGTGCAGTTATCGCCACCCCAAATAACTTCCATATCTAACGGCGGTTTGTTAGGCAGCGTTAACAACGTTTCGGTCCCAAACCTCACCGATTTATTCGCCCGGTATCTACGGCACCGAGCGACGAAACACAGCGAGTGTCCGCTCGTTGACTGATCAGGGGAATAAAACTCCCCGGGGGCAACATAATGACCAATGGTAGCGTCGCAGTCCGCGTCATCTCAGACGGTTCATTTCTTCTAGACGGCGGTCCGGTATTCGGCCCTGTTCCAAAGGTTCTATGGGAGCGGCAGGCAAAGCCCGACCGCAAGAATCGCGTAAGGCTCGGACTCAATTCACTGCTGGTAAAGACTCCGCAGGCGAACATCCTTGTTGACGCAGGAATCGGCAACAAGGAGCCTGAGATCTGCCGGGAAATCTACGGCCACTCATCTTCCAAGCTTCTCCGCAACCTCCGTGCACAGGGTGTTACTGCTCGTGACGTGGATTTTGTGATCCTTACCCACCTGGCATTCTTCCACTGCGGTGGCGCCACCCGCCTGGACCGTGAAGGCAACATTGTACCCACGTTCCCCAAGGCGAAGTACTTGGTGCAGCGCAAGGCATGGGACGAGGCTTTCAACCCTGACGAGCGACAGATCCCGAACCTCGGCCCTGGTGTCGACCACCTCCGAGTCCTTGAGGACAAGGGCATGATCGAGTTCCTTGACGGGGACACGCAGATCGTCCCAGGCGTTGAGGCGATCGTGACGGACGGCTACTCCGAAGGTCACCAGATCATCACGGTGAACACCGGCTCGGAGCGCATCGTCTACCTCTCGAACCTTATCCCGACTCCCAACCATCTCCCGCTGCCCTATATCACGGCGTTCGACCGCTTCCCGGACCAGACGCTGAGTGCGAAGAAGGACATGCTGAATCGCTGTGAGAAGGAAGGCTGGCTGATGGTCTTCGCCCACGGTTACCACGACAACGCTGGTTACCTGGAGCGCAAGCGATCCGGTCTGGAGCTACGCCCGGTCAACTTCTAGCGGCCCGGCTAGTCGGATTTCCAGCTGATGATCAGTTGGTGTTCCGATAGACGATCAAGAGTTCGGAATGACGGACTAAATAGTTTGAACCGGTGTTCAGGTCTCCTCACTTAAGACCGAACGCCAACGAAGAGAAAGACCGCAGGCAGTCCTGACCTGCGGTCTTCTCTTTTGTGGTTTTTTGGGTCAGGGACGGAAAGAGTTACCGCAAGGTGCTGTCGAAGTGAAATTCCTAAGCCATATCGCCCGCTCCGTCGTATGTCATGTCAGCTCGCTCGTGCGGCCGTTCGGCGGCTATATACCTGTCCTCTGCCGGCATCCAGCCATCTCGCCACGTTGTCCGCATATCTTCACCGTCGCGAAGAACTCCCCCGTTTCAGCCGCAGGTCCGGCGGGCAATCAACCCAGATCTTCAGATCCCACGGCGCCACAAGGTCCGAGTGAAGCACAGAAATTCCTTCAATGATCACAAAGCCACCTGCTTCGATCGTGCACCACTCAATAAGCTCCCCGGTAATCCAATCTTCATGAGCGTAGCGGGCCGGACGGCCATTGAGTAGAGGTTCGATCACCTGCGCGTTCAGGCGTACACGCCATGCCGGTTTATCCGGGGCAGCGCGAAGGTGGTCACAGTGGACGATAGTTGCATCGGTCAGTCGGTTTCCGAGGGCGCATGCCAGGGTCGATTTTCCAGAACCGCCGTGGCCGTCGATCGCGACCAGTGCCGTGGTATCGGTACGTTGCAACGCACTAATGGCCTGGACTATTTCGTCGACAGTGTGCATTTCCAGCTAGACCCCGCCGAATATTAGGTCGGGATTCGGATGACCTCAGCAAAATCTCGCCATCAAAACCCCGTCGGGTCCTACGAACATGAGTTTGACGTCCTTGATCAAACCTCTTCTGTTCGACCTCAAACTGATCTCGGAAAGATGTTCACCGTTTTCGCTAGTAGTGTGCTCACGACGCACCCTCAGGTAGTTATCCGTCAAGCCGTTCGTACCCTGCTCACCCTCCCACAGCACCGGTCGTATTTGGCCGA
>JAJCYX010000165.1 GCA_029262715.1 Chloroflexota bacterium | reverse complement strand
TGATGAGTTACGACGCCGTTTCCCGCGGATTCGGACTCGGTGGTACGAGTCGTCTGAGCAAAGAGCAAACTCAAGACGCAGTTCCCGGAGTACTCAGTGAGAAGCTTCGCGGCGGGGTCAAGTACCTGGATGGTCAGACGGACGATGCGCGGCTTGCGCTGGCAATCGCAAAAACCTCAGCGTCCTATGGCGCGGCCATCGTCAACTACGCACAGGTCCGTTCGCTAGTAACCCAGGGCAGCAAAGTTGTTGGTGTCGAAGCGGAGGACCTGCTCACAGGCGATTCGATCCGAGTTTCCGGGCGAGTTGTCATCAACGCGACGGGCACTTACACAGATCACACACTGAGTCTTGATAGCGGTGGGAGTTCTGGCCTGATGAGGTGGAGCCGGGGCACGCACGTAGTGTTGGACGGCTCAGTTCTTGCCGGATCACACGGTTTGCTGATCCCGAAGACGAGCGATGGGCGGGTTATCTACGCCCTTCCATGGTTAGGCAAAACGCTGATCGGCACGACCGATGTTCAGGTTGAGTCACCGGATGCCGACCCAGAGCCGCCATCTGAGGACATTGATTTTCTCGTCAACGAAATTAGCGCTTACTTGCCTGACGCCAGGCAGGCGACGGTATGTTCCGCTTTTACCGGGATTCGCCCACTGGTTTCTAACAACGCGTCGTCGTCTACCTCGAGTCTCGCTCGTTCGCATCGGATCCTTGTCTCGGAATCTGGTCTTGTGACGGTAGCAGGCGGTAAATGGACCACTGCTCGGCTGATGGCAGAGCAGACCGTTTCGCGCGCCACTGCATTAGTCGGTAAACCGCCTTCTCGGAGTGCAACGGCGTTTCTGAAAATCGACGGCTATGACTCCTCAGCCAATGCCCGGCGAACCATTGAAACAGGTATCGAAGAACCGGACTCTCTGTATGGAATTGGCTCGAAGGCGGTTCAGGAACTAGAACGCCGCTGGCCTGAGTTGGCGAATCTGATTGGCCCAGGACTGCCATATCGACTTTCTCACGCCGTGTACGCCGTTCAGCAAGAGATGGCACAGTCCTTAGAAGACGTGCTGGCCCGGCGAACCAGGTCGTTTTTCCTGGACGCTAAAGCGGCTGAGGCTTCGGTGATTGCGGTAGCTGAGGCCATCGAGACACATTGCAATCTTGGTGCCGATTGGAGCCGCAAGGAATTGGAGAAGATCAAGGTGTCAGCCCGGAAGCATCAGCCGCCTGATTCCTGATAAGAAGCGGCAATCAGGTCTGGCACTGTCGACAAAAGTACGAGGTCCTGCCTCCGATCTTCCTTGTCTGAAGCGGTGTACCGCAGTCGGGGCAGATCGCGTCTTTCTTACGTTGTAACCTCATCCGGTCATCGTATGCGTCGACGATGTACGGCCGACCTCGCTCGTCTGGATGATCGACTATGTAGCAAAGTGCCTGCAACAGACTGGTACGAACTGCTGTGTGCAGATCAGTCAGCCGTTTTTCGGATATTCGGTCGGCCCGTCGAGCCGGATGTATGCCTGCTCTATGCAATGCTTCATCGGCATATATGTTGCCGACGCCCGCGAGGACTGATTGGTCCATCAGTACGGCCTTTATTGGCGAGCGTTTAGTTTTGACTCTTCGCACGAACTCATCAGAGGTGAGTTCCACCGACAGTGCGTCCGGGCCGACGTTCGACAGCAACCCGGCTTCTGACTCCTCAAACCTGACACCTGCCCAGCGACGTGGATCGTCCAACTCGACACGACGTTCGTCATCAAGGAAGAAGGTCACTCGCGCAAACCGGAGCGGCTCATCAGACGGATACATGACCGCCAAACGGCCAGTCATACCCATGTGCAGCCACAACACACCGTGGTCAAGGCGAGCCAGTAGATTCTTTCCGGTTCGGCTAAGCCCGGTGATACGACGACCCCGAAGTTGAGAGAGACCGCCTAGCCCATCAGACGTATTCTCAATTCCCGGCCAATCGGCACTCACGTCAACAACGGTCCGCCCGATGAGATCTTGACTCATCAGGTACAGACGAAGCGACTCAACTTCAGGTAACTCGGGCAATTGACGAAGTCACTCCATGTCTCCCCAGCGGACACCTGTCTTCGTCTCAACATTGAGCGGAACATCGAGGTCCATAGCACCCGGCATCAACTCGACCACCATCGCCTGTAACTCCATCAATTCGCCCGGAGCCGCCTCGAATATCAGTTCGTCGTGAACCTGGATAAGCATTCGCGATTTCATCTTTTCTGCGGACATAGCATGGTCGAGATTAATCATTGCGATCTTCACAATGTCGGCCGCTGTGCCCTGGATCGGCATGTTGACTGCGATACGCTCAGCAGCCGATCGGTGCATGCCATTTCGAGAGGTAATTTCAGGCAGGTACCTTCGTCTTCCGGTGATCGTCTCCGAATATCCGCGCTCCCGGGCTTGCTCTTTCGTGCCATCAATGTAGTCACGCAGCCCCGGATACTTTCCGAAATAGAGATCGATAAACTCCTGACCTTGCTGACGTGTGAGGTCGGTCTGGCGTGCGACTCCGTGCGGGCCAAGCCCGTAGATCACTCCGAAGTTAAGGATCTTCGCGATTCGGCGTTGGGCAGGCGTTACATCTTCATCTCCATACATCGCTCGAGCGGTTGCACTGTGAATGTCTTCGCCCTGCGTAAACGCTTCAAGCAGCCCCGGTTCTTTCGATAGGTGGGCCAAAATCCTGAGCTCAATCTGTGAGTAGTCCGCAGCCAGCAGCATCCAGCCTTTGGCGGCATCGGTTGTAAACGCAGATCGCACCCGCCGACCAAGTTCGGTCCGCACAGGGATGTTCTGGACGTTCGGGTCTGTGCTCGAAAGGCGACCTGTGGCGGAGCCGACCTGGTTAAAGCTTGTGTGAACTCTATGCGTCCGTGGATTTACCAGTAGCGGCAGAGCGTCGACGTAGGTCGACTTCAATTTTGTGAGCTCTCGGAATTTCAATACCGCCTCAGCAAGTTGGTAAACCCGGTCATCGAGATTCGGTGTTTCCATGATCCCATCGAGCGCGTTGGCGTCCATAGACCAGCCAGTCTTCGTTCGCCGTGTCTTGGGAGCGCCAAACTCCTCGATTAGGATCGCCGCCACCTGCTGATTTGCGTTCAGGTTTAGCTCTCTGCCACCAAGAACTGAAGCAGCCGCTTGCTTGATGTTCTCCATCTCAGAGCCGAGTTCTTCAGACATCTCGGCCAACATACTGGTGTCCACTTCGAATCCGTTTCGCTGCATAGAGACGATCACAGGCAACAACGGAATCTCGATCTCGTCGTTCACATGCCGAGAGCCATGATCATCGAGCAGAGGTTCGAAGAACTCCCGGAGTCGCCATGCAATGTCGGCATCTGCGCTCGCGTACGGAGCAGCTTGTTCGATCGGCACCTCAGCCATAGTGATCTGCTTACGGCCTCTACCAATCAGATCGGTGATAGGCATCATCTCAACGTGGAAGCAGTCAACTGCAAGCTGTTTCAGTCCGATCGCTCGCTTCCCGCATAGCGCAGCAGCAATCATCGAATCGAAGTTGACGCCTCGGGGTACGATACCCGCTTCATGCAGAACCATCATGTCGTAGTTGGCGTTGTGCGCCGTTTTGGGGATTTTTTCGTCTTCAAACAGCGGACGCAGCACGGACAGAGCTTTATCGAAAGGGATTTGGTCCCCTTCGATGTGACCGACCGGCACATACCAGGCCTGTTTCTCCTTGTTGGAGAAGGAGAGGCCAACGAGA
>JAJCYX010000164.1 GCA_029262715.1 Chloroflexota bacterium | reverse complement strand
GATGAGCCAAGCCTTTCGATGACGATTGGTATCAACACCTCACCATTTGCCGGACTGGACGGAGACAAGCTGACCGCTCGGCTGGTGAAGACCCGCCTGCAACAGGAGCTTGTGGGTAACGTTTCCATTCGAGTGGAAGACGCTGGACGACCCGATAGCTGGATTGTGCAGGGCCGAGGTGAGCTCCAGCTTGCGGTGCTCGTGGAAACGATGAGGCGTGAGGGATTTGAGTTGACAGTTGGTAAGCCTGAGGTTGTGACGCAGACGATTGACGGCCGACTACACGAGCCTGTCGAGCGCCTTTCGGTTGACGTGCCGGAGACCTACATGGGTATCGTTACGCAGTCGATGGCGCTGCGAAAAGGCCGCATGGAGCAGATGGTCAATCACGGCGCAGGCCGAATTCGCATGGACTTCATCGTCCCTGCTCGTGGCCTGATCGGCTTCCACAACGAGTTCGTTGTCGAGACTCGCGGCACCGGTATCGCGCATCATGTTTACGAAGGCATAGAGCCGTGGTTTGGTGATCTTGAAACTCGGCACACAGGAAGCCTTGTTGCCGACCGACGAGGCTCTGCAACCGGATTCGCCCTGATGAACCTGCAGGAGCGCGGCCAGATGTTTATTGGACCAGGTGTCGATGTCTACGAAGGCATGATCATCGGTGAGAATCCACGACCCGAAGACATGAACGTGAACCCGACCCGCGGCAAGAAGTTGACGAACATGCGAGCGGCTTCAGCGGACAGAACCGAGCACCTCGACGCTCACAGGGATCTTTCGCTTGAGCAGTCGCTGGAGTTCATCCGCACAGACGAGTGCCTAGAGATCACCCCGAAGGCTATTCGCCTACGAAAAGTGGCACTAAGCCAGCACGACCGCGGCCGAATACAAGGGCAGGCGCGTAAGCAGGCGTAGTTAGTTCAGGCTGTAAGCCCTCCTTGATATGATTCCGATCTGCACGCACCCTTCGGATCGTCGCGATTGGGGACATTCTTGGCTCATCTACCTGCAACACAACATGAGGTCACCGTCTCGTGGTTGAACAGCGTTTTGAGCGATTCCCCCCGATGGGATCATGGGTCGCTGGTATCGCTTGATCTAGAACCGGTTGGCGGCAGCGACTCTCTTGCAAGCCTCGTCTTCAAAGCAGAAATCGGGCTGGAGTCCGGCAAAACAACGTCTCTCATCGTAAAGATGCAACCCGAAAAAACGTCGCTCGCTAGTGTGGGATTTGAGGCTGAGGCTTACTTCTACAATCACTACGCAGTCGATGCCGGAGTCCATGTCCCACAGACTTACTGGTCTGCTTTCGATAAGGAAACCGGAAGACTGATGATCTTGCAAGATTTCCTTTCAAATGGGGAGGTAGGAACTATGTCCACGCCCCTAGACAGAGACACTGCAATGCTATGCATCCAATCCCTAGTAAATATGCATGCGAAGTGGTGGGAATCAGACGTTCTTAGACACGACGGCGGGATGAGAAAATTCGACTCAACGACAAAGCGCGTGGCGGATTTATTGTCAGACCCACAGAAGGGGCTGGTCTCGGGATTTCTCGAAAAGCTCGGTGATCAACTCTCTACCGATATGAGGAGATTTTTCGAGACGATGCCGGTTTGGATGAACTCACTGGCCGCGATGCCTTCCGAACAATCAACGATGATCCACTACGACTGCTCAGCGAAAAACATATTCTTTCCAAGCGATATCGAGCAACCGCCAGTTTTTTTTGATTGGGCATTTGTTCATTTCGGTCCAGCAGCGGCGGACCTAGCAGTACTTACCGGCACAAGCCTATCCGTCGAAGATCAACCGCTGGTCCCTGACATGTTGGATGCTTACCTTGAGCTCCTAAAGGCACGAGGGCTCAGTTCCCTATCTCGCGATGAACTTCAACAAGACTTCGTGCACAGCACGATGCGTAGATGCATGGGACCTGTATTTCACGCCAATACCGGGAACCCGGACGGGCTAGAACAGGCGGCTAAGATATTGCCGATCCGGTGCGCGGCTGTCGAATCTTCCGGTGCGCTAGAGGCTGCAATAGCACTTTCAAGTTGAGGTGTTATGAAGGGATATTACCCAGGATCCCTCGCTAATACCGGCCCTTCGCCCCTTGCCTTGCCTTTGCCCTGAACATGGAAAAGCTTGATGTGTAGCCGTGCAGGCGCGTGTGGCCGTTCTTCGTGCTGATCTCGCCGTTTGAGAAAAATCCAGCAAGAGGCACCGGAGCAACGACGTCCTGGAAAATCGCCGTATCGTGGTCAGGCTGACCGTGAAGACGCTTGCCAAGGCTCAGGCACGAGAACATCAGCGCGGAAGACGGAATGCGGTAATCGTTCGCAACATAGTCGCTAAGAGAAGCTCGCAGATCCTGCTCAGCCACCTCGGAATCACTCACATGGAACTGCACAACCTGACCCTCACGCACCGTATCGCCAACCGCCACCGCCCCGGAATCTTCAACCATGCCAAGCACATTGCGAAGAACATACTCGCCGGTGTCATCCGGCTCACCCGCGTAGCGGTTCAAAATACCGATCTGAACCGAACGTCGAATCAGCAACTTACTCTCGGCAGACGCCTCCTTGAACACACTCTGCAATGTCGTCAGAGCGCTCTCCCCGTCCAGCTTCAGCACCAGGTTCTCGCTCGCCTCGGTAACAACCATCGGACGCCCAATTGGCCTGCAAGCCTGTGAAACGACGGACTCCATCTCCACATCGCCAGTGAACGCAACGCCAACGGCACCAGACCTCTGCACTCCCCCATTTGAGAACAGTGCGCTGGTGCCAGGTCCCGATCCGCCACTGACCAGTGCACCGGTCTTGTTCGCTTTCGGGAACGCAAAATCCAGACCTGCGATCAACGCATCAGGTCTGATGGTGTACGGATCAGGGAACAGCAAGAAGCTGCGGACCTTCTCCGAGTCGACATCCAACAGGTTATGCCATTTCTCAGGCGGAGCATCGGCATCCGGCAGGTCGTCCTGCTTCAGGTAGAAGGGATGCGCGCTAGCGCCGGGCAGCATCGCTGAACAGACAGAAACGCCCGGACGACCCTCGATCTCACGCCCTGCGCCAATCACCCCGGACGCTGAGCTTCCAATAAGGACCTTGCTGCCCAGCCGTGATGAGAACAGCTCTGGGGCTACAAAGTAGGAAGGCGCGTGGTGCCGTGATACGAACACCAGTGTGATATCCGGTCGCTCCCGCCCCTGAAGGCCAAGATTGACGCTAACCTGCTCCGACACCTGTTCTATCGCCTCAGAAAATGATGGCGCGTCTGAAACTGCTGACGTCCAATACAAAGGTTTTCCGCCCTCCGGCTAATTCCAGCTCCCGTCGAAACACTCGAGACTGGCGTTCGCCGAATCTCAGAGTGTGGGCAGCACTTTCCGCGCTGCCTCAACAGTCTGCTGGACATCTTCGTCTGTATGCGCTGATGACATGTGGATGCGCCCGTTGGACGACAACCGCACTCCGTGCTCAAGCATCGCCCTGGCGAACTTCGCGTACATTGCATCGTCGCAATTTTGCGCATGATCGCGCCAGTTGACGATCTCTGGCTTAGTCGTGAACGAGATCGAAAATACCGATCCAACCCCCTGGACGTGCAGGCTTGACTCCGCTTCCGTCGCCGCTGCCCGTAGCCCATCCATGAGGTGCAGTCCCCGGCCGTTCAGCTCCGTGTAGAACGCCGGACCGGCGTCTGCGATGTGCTTCAGTGAGGCATACGCAGCAGCCATGGTCATGACGTTCGAATTGAAGCTACCGCCATGGTAGACCTTGCCGTTTCCGAGAATCTCCATGATTTCGTTACGTCCTGCGAGCATTGCCACCGGAAAGCCGCCCGCCATCGATTTTGCGTACGTCGCGAGATCAGGAACAACTCCCAGGTACTCCTGAGCACCCCCTGCAGCAACACGGAACCCGGTAATCACCTCATCAAAACAGAGCAAGGCGCCGTTCTCTGAGCAGATTCTCTTCACAGCTTCCATGTATCCGGGCTGCGGCATGATGCAGTTGGTGTTGGCGAGAATCGGCTCCATGATGACGCCTGCGATCTCACCAGGGTTCTCGGCAAATGCACGCTCCACCGCTGCGACATCGTTCCATTCGGCGATGACTACGCTTTCGGCGGTCCCAGCGTCCATTCCTTCGGACTCACCAACGACGTTCGGTGATTCAACGTCACCAGCCTTGTCCAGCGGCGGGTGAATCGAGTAGTTAACGCTGTCCATCCAGCCGTGGTAGTGGCCTTCGAACTTCAGGTACTTCTGACGACCCGTGTATCCGCGCATGAGACGGATCACAAGTTGGTCAATCTCTGTCCCTGACGAGGCAAACCGCACCTTTGCGTCCTCC
>JAJCYX010000163.1 GCA_029262715.1 Chloroflexota bacterium | reverse complement strand
CCGGCCTGATCGGTGGCCGCGTTGGTCGGCCAAATCCGGAAGGATTCACTGGAGTCATGCGCCCGGGTCCCTGAGAGAGCTTTGCAGCGCCGAAATAACGTGCTTGTCCTCTTCCGGAAGCACAGTGCGAGGATCGAGAATCAGCTCGCCTTCGTGAATGCGGGCGATGACCGGCGGCTTGGAAGCGCGAAGTTTCGCAGCCAACGAGTCGGCGTTACTTTCACCGGAGATTGCAAGAACCGTGGTCGGCAAGGTCTCGCCAGGGAGACTTCCGCCGCCGACAGTCGAGCGACCGGGCTTGAGTTCGCCTCTTCCGGCCGCATCCCGCCATTTGGCTGCGCGATCCTGAATGCTTTCAGCGGTCGCGGAGATCATCTGCCAGATAGGAATCTCGGTCTCCGCAGACTCCCTCAAATACGAAAGCAGGGTCGCCGAAAGCGCGGCTAGCGCCATCTTGTCCATCCGGACTGCCCGGGCCAGCGGATGCTTCGCAACGCGGTCTACAAGCTCTCGATCTCCGCAGATGATTCCTGCCTGCGGTCCACCAAGTAGCTTGTCACCTGAGAACATCGTGATCGCTGCGCCATCTGTGATCGAGTCCTGAACTGTTGGCTCTCTCTCCATACCGAATCGCCGAGTGTCCAGTAATGTTCCTGAGCCGAGGTCGTTTAGTACCGGGATTTCGTGCTCTCGGCCAACCGCTACAAGCTCGGCAAGCTCCGGTTCATGTGTGAATCCCTGTACCGAAAAGTTGCTGGGATGAACCTTGAGAATGGCCGCTGTATCACCTGTCACAGCCGCACTGTAGTCACGGGCATAGGTGCGATTGGTCGTGCCGACTTCTATGAGCTTCGCACCAGAGCGCAGCATCACATCAGGAATTCGGAAGCCACCGCCAATCTCTACCGCCTCGCCGCGCGAGACAATCACTTCCTTTCCTTCCGCAATGGCACTCAGGACCAGCAGTACAGCAGACGCGTTGTTGTTTACGGCCATCCCGGCCTGAGCACCGGTGACATCGGCAATCACCTGCGAAATTCGTGAGTTGCGTGAGCCGCGTTTTCCGGTCTCGAGGTCGAACTCCAGATCCGAGTAACCGGCCGCCGCACGCCCCGCCGCTTCGATTGCAGCCGCGCTCATGGGCGCACGGCCCAGGTTTGTGTGAAGCACGACTCCTGTTGCATTTATCACTCGTTCCGGCCAGTTACGCCAGGTCCGTTCAGCGCGTTCGAGTATCTGTCTGGTGATCTGGTCCAGTTCAGGGGCAGGCGACCCGTCGAGCACGGCCTCGCGTGCGCCGTCAGTTACCTCACGCACCAGGTTTGTGACCGCAGCCAGCGACAGTTCGCCGGCAAGCGCACCCACGCGTGCATCTCGCAATACCGTGTCTACAGACGGTATCGAGCGGAGCTGTTCTTTCTGGCCGTTGCTGGTCATTTATTGTGATTTCCCAAAAGGCTGCTCACTTAGGAGTACAAGCAGTCGAACGCTCTGATGCTAGCACTCGGATTTCGAATTCTGATGTGCGACAACCGATTATTGTGATTGAGTTCACCACACAATGTGTAGAATAGTCAGGTTGGAGCAAATTTCAGGCTAAAGAATGCTCAAGATCGGTATCACAGGTGTAATTGGCTCCGGCAAGGCAGAGGTTGCAAAGATCATGGCGTCTCTGGGCGCTGCAGTGATTTTTGCAGACGAGATAAGCCGAAGGATCTATGAGCCGGGAGATCCGGGGCACCAGGCGGTTGTTGATACCTTCGGCGAAGATGTTCTCGATGAGGATGAGCGCATCGACCGGGCTGCATTGGCGGCCATCGTTTTCGGCGATGATGCCGAGAGAAAGCGACTTGAACAGGCGGTTTGGCCTGTCATGGCCGCGGTCGTAGAAGATAAGTTTGCAGCTGCCGAGGCTGAAGATAGACCGGCGGCGGTGTTAGAGGCCGCAGTCCTGCTAGAAGCTGGATGGGAACAGCTTGTTGACGAGGTCTGGGCTGTGACGACGTCCGAGGACTCAAGCGTCGAACGGGTCCGAAGGCGTGACGGTTTGACCGGAGACCAGGTCAGGGCTCGAATGGCTGCTCAGTTGACCGCTGAAGAGAAGGCGGCCAGAGCGGACAGAGTTATCGTGAACGACGGAACGCTTGAAGAGCTCGAAGAGAGCGTGCGAGAGGTCTGGCAAGAGGTTTTTGGTGATGGTTCGTAGTCAGGTCGGGATGTTTTCAATAGCTGCCAACAGCTACCGAATCAAATAGAGAAGGCAAAGGGCATATGACGACGAAGAGCGACTACCGCGAGATACCCGTTGAGGAGTACGTGGTCGAACAAGAGCCATTCTACGTCTCGACTTCGGACGAGATTGAGGTCTTTGAAGCGGCGTATCGGCAACGAGTTCCCGTTCTATTGAAGGGCCCGACCGGAACCGGAAAGACTCGGTTTGTCGAGTACATGTCGTGGAAACTCAGCCAGGCACTTGCTGCCTCAGCCGCTGCGAAGACGGACTCTTCAACTAACGGACATTTGCCACTGGTAACGGTCGCATGTCATGAAGACCTGACCGCAAGTGACCTCGTTGGCCGCTACCTTCTCGACTCGAACGGCACTCGCTGGATTGACGGGCCTCTAACCAGAGCAGTCAAGGCGGGCGGCATCTGCTACCTCGACGAAGTTGTTGAGGCCCGCAAGGACACGACGGTGATCATTCACCCGCTGACCGACCACCGTCGTACCTTGACTATCGACAAGCTCGGTGAGGTGATCGAGGCGTCCGACGGGTTCCTGCTGGTTGTTTCGTACAACCCTGGCTACCAGAACGCCATGAAGGACCTTAAGCACTCCACTCGTCAGAGGTTTGTAGCGCTTGAGTTCGATTTCCCTGACGAGGAGCGTGAGGCTCAGATCATCGCCCATGAGTCGGGTGTTGATGAGACCAATGCGGAGCTTCTGGCAAGGCTTGGCGGCAAGATTCGAAACCTGCGAGAGCACGGACTTGAAGAGGGTGCAAGCACCCGGGTCCTGATCTACGCGGGTCGCCTGATTAAGGAAGGCATCGCTGCAAGGCGGGCGTGCCAGGTTAGCGTGACGTGGGGGATTACGGACGACCCACAGATTCAGCGCAGCATCGACGAGGTAGTAACGTCGATTTTCCCGTAGCCATCACGTTTCAGCGAGATAGGGTTTGAAGTCCAATCGCGCTCAGCAGCTGATCGACAAGTACGAGGCCATTTTGCGGTCTCGTAGCGTGACCGCGGTTGAACCTCCATTTACCGTACTGCGCGGTGCTGCTGTTTTCGTACTCTTTACGATTCGAGAAGAGCAAGCAAAGGTTGTGCTGATGCGTCGTCCAAGAGAACGTGGCAGCCATCGCGGGGAGTGGGCTTTTCCTGGGGGCGGGCGGGAGTCCGATGATGGCCGGCTGCAGCAGACTGCGTTCCGGGAGACTGAGGAAGAGTTGGGAATTCCCAAAGATGCTATTAGCTACTGGGGTGGACTCGAGCCGGTCCAGACCGTTGGCACGAAGTTCGAGGTGTGGCCGTTCACCGGGTGGCTTGATCCTTCAGCTCAGATCATCCCGTCTGAGGCCGAGGTGGAAGAGGTGGCGGAGTTCCCAGTCGAGACCTTTACATTGATGACGAAACGACGAAGCATTCACCTGAGGCGTGACGGTTTGGTCCGTGACCTCCAGGCATATGCGCATGACGGAATGGTGGTCTGGGGGGCGACGGCACGAATACTTTCCCAGATCTTCGATTCGCCAGAGAGCACCGGTGGCGAGGCTACCGGAGAACTTCCAGAGGTCGTAGGCCATTGAGTAAGAAGCCGACGAGCGAAAATAACGCCGAGGACGCCGAACAGCTGCAAGAGCCAACTGGGCAGGCCCCGAACGGTCCAAAACTGACGGTCCAGCAAATTGAGACTGAACTAGAGCAGTATCCGTCACCGGTTGCTGAACGGTTTCGCATGGCGAGCGGCAACCTGTCAGGCCGCCTGGCCGATGAGACTCTGCAGGAATGGGCGGCATCCGGACTCGAGATAGCCCGCAAAACGGTTCGGTCCTGGGAAGCGGCGTCAGAGTATTTCGACTCATCGGCTGCGGTCCAGCGCCAGTTGCCAAGCGGACAGTTCTTGCGCTGGGGCCGCACCGGTTCGAGCCTCTGCGGAGAGTCACCGGCTCTGGCAGTAGCGTTCTTCAAAGCGAGC
>JAJCYX010000162.1 GCA_029262715.1 Chloroflexota bacterium | reverse complement strand
CGGAGTAATGACGGTGATAGCACTCGATACCGGCGCAGCAAACTCTGCCGCTGACATGGCCATGCTGGAAACAGCCCTGATGACACTCGCCGGTAACCTCGGCAGCGGTGAGATGGCCATAGTTCGGTACGGGGAAGAGGTCAGCCCGCCGGTCACTGCTCCCGCAGGCACCGACATCGTCTCGGTAGCGCAGCAGCAATTGAACCTTGTGAAAGAGTCTACGGCGCCACTTAAGTCAGATCAGTTCAATGTGCTCACAAGCGTGTTCTCATTCCTGACTCGCAGCGACGCACAGCCCGGCTCTCGAATATTCATGATCTCCCCTGGGCGACTCCTGGGGGAGTCTGAGAACACCGGCGCTCGATTGAACAGCGTTGGTGACTTGTACGCCAGCGAAGGCTGGACGATTGACGTTGCAACGCTTCTTACGACTGAGTCTGCTCTTCGTGCGCTGATGAGCCAACTCCCAACATCGTCGGGCGGCAACTACTTCGATCTCGGCCAGCCTGAAGGCCTACAGTCACTCCTCTTCGAGGCTTCGAGTGTAGAGCTGGAGACCGTGATCGACGCCGAATTGAACGGTGGTGAGCTGAATTCCACATTTGAAGTTGCACCTTTCACCGAGTTGGCGAAGGTAGCATTCCTGCGCTTCAACCGAGAGACAGATGTCTCGCTCTTTCGCCCGAACGGCACACAAGTTTCGGCCGAACTCAGCAACGTGGATGTAATTCAGTCACCAAACGTGATCATATACAGCATCACCGAGCCGTCCACCGGCACCTGGACCGCAACTGGCAATGGCGACCGCGGAAAGCTAGTCACGGGCGTGGATGCCCGCACACCGCTGACCGTCCAGTTGATCGACCAGCCACCGTTGCCTCTATTCGAGCCGGGACTTCTAACAGCCGCTTCGATGCTCGATGGAGCCCCTGTTGCGGTCCCTGGGACTTTGATCAACGCAACAGTGAGGCAATCTGACGGCTTCACAAACGTCTACCAGATGAATGATGAGGGTCTGGCAGGTGATGCCGCGGCTGGTGACGGCATCTTCACCGTTCGTGTACCTGCTGCCGGGACGCAGGGCATCAACGATGTTTCCCTGACCATGAACTGGGTTGACCTCAACTCTGAACTGACAGGTAGCGGCTCGTTCAAAACCGAGCAGTTCCCTAGTGTCCGAGTCACTCGAATGTTCGACGTTTCTGTTCACGAAGGTGACGAAGCCAATCTTGCGACTATTGAGAGCTTTGTCGGCGAGTTCCCGTACCTGGTTTCACCTGATGAATTCACCGTTCGAATAGTGAGCGCCAGCGGTGAAACGGCCGGACTTGTTCGGCCTCGCAGTGAGCCAGAACCTGGAAAGGGTTTTGCCTTCGACGTAATCGGTGTGCTGCCTGAATCTGGTGACTACTCGGTTAGCGTCGCTCTCAACACCTTCTACCTCGGACGTGACTACTTCACGGCAGGACCGGCCATCTCGTCGAACGCAACGATCACTTCGCAGCCGTTCCTGATCCTGGGCCTTCCGGTCTGGACCTGGGCTGTTATCGGGGCGACGGCGATCATCGGACTGGCTGTGGTCATACTGCTGTCCCGTAGGGTCAAGCCTCACGGTTACATCTACGATGACCAGGACAACCTGGTTGTCGACTTCGGGAACCTGAAGCGTGGCTGGGTCAAGAAATTGACTTCAACTGACAGTGTGCACGCTTCTGAGGTCCGTGGGCTTCCGTTCCACAGCGGTACGTTCAAGTTCAGTAGGTCCGGTGTTCAGCTCCAGTACGGTCAGTCAGACAGCCAGCCAAGCCTGCGAGTTGACTCTCGACCAGCGCCTCCGGTAGTCGAACTGGAGCATGATGTCTGGCTCGGTATCAGCGGCAAACTGCTGACATTCACGAACGAGCGACGCCCACGAACCAGCATGGTGTTTGCACCGGCTGACGACTAGGCTGCCAACAACCCGCAATAAGAAAAGGGGCGAGGATCTGATCCTCGCCCCTTTTTGCTATCTTCGTGCTGATCTACTGCTATTCGACGGTAATCTCAACACCGGTCAGCTCATCGCCCGGCCTTGGGTCGCTCCCGGGATCACGTTCTCGAAGGCTCAGAACGATGTCCATGCCCTTGACCACTTTGCCAAATATCGAGTGGACGTTGTCCAGGTGCGGTGTAGGGCCAAACGTGATGAAGAATTGGCTACCGTTCGTGTTTGGACCGGCATTCGCCATGGACAGAATCCCTGCGCCATCATGATGCAGCGAAGAATGGAACTCATCTTCAAAGCGATATCCGGGTCCACCAGTGCCGGTTCCAGTCGGGTCGCCACCCTGGGCCATGAACCCAGGGATTACACGATGGAACGTTGTGCCGTTGTAGAACCCGGCGTTGGCCAGGTTTACAAAGTTCTCAACTGTCCTGGGAACAGCGTCTGCGTACAACTGGACCTCAAAGTCCCCACGTGCGGTCTTGAACGTGGCCGTGTACAACTTGTCGGTGTCCAGATCTCCTGTAGGTGGCTTATGTGCGTCTGCCAATGGCTTTCCTTTCCGTGCAGTGTGGAGTCAGTCGCGTATCTCGCCCCATTACGGTGACGAAGCCACGCTCTGACCGTTCTAGCTCTCTGTAATTTCGATCGTGTTGATAACGTCACCCGGATTCGGGTCGCGAGCGGGATCACGTAGTCGAATATCAAGCACCACATCCATCCCCTCGATCACCCTGCCAAACACGGCGTGGCATGAGACTGCGGGTGAGCTGCATTGCTTGGGAGTTCCATCCGCGTTGAACGGGTCGAGGTTCGGCGTCGCAATGTGGGTGATGAAGAACTGGCTTCCGTTCGTGTTCAGTCCAGCGTTCGCCATGGAGAGCACACCCGGTCCGTCATGCCTCATATCGGGATGAAACTGATCCGGAAAACGATAGCCGGGAGTACCTGAACCAGTCCCCGTCGGATCGCCGCCCTGGGCCATGAAGCCCTGGATCACCCGGTGGAACGTGACGCCATCGTAAAACCCGATTCGGGACAGGTTGATGAAGTTTTCAACGTAGATCGGCGCGATGTCATCGAGAAGTTCCACGACTATGTCGCCCTTCTCAGTCTTGAACGTGGCCGTGTATGACTTGCTTGTGTCCAGAGCCCCAACAGGCGCCGCGGGATTGTCTCCTGGCTGGAGTAGCTCACCTGACGGAGCGGATGTCGATGTAGCAACAGGCAACCCGCCCTGCGTCGGCTCTGAACCTACTACTGCCGGGTCGTCGTCTGACCCGCAGGCGACTGCTGCGATAGCAACCAGCGATATTGCGATAAGACCGAAACTGCGCCTCATGCGCTCCTCCGTGAATCTACTTGAACATCTGTCTGTTTGAAATCTAATACGTGCAACGGCTCTTCCGTAATGGTTGCCAGGTCCGAGTCGTACTTGACCCCGAGACACGCCCGGGACTCTACAGGTACTCGTAATAAAGGCATCGGGCCAGAGCGTTGCTGGCAAACTGCCCGAGAAGTATAACGACGTTATCGACTATCCCAGATTCAGCCGCTTCCCGCTTCGCTGTGATTCCAGGTTTTCTGTTCCATTTCGCACTCTATAATCGAACAATGACCTCAAATTCAGCTGGCTCAACCGGGGAAAACCTGTCTCTGCCGGATGGCCTCACTCGCACAGACCTGATCGATATGTACCGGACAATGGCGCTAAGCAGGACTCTCGATGAGCGCGTTTGGCTCTTAAACAGGCAGGGGAAGGCAGCGATTGCCGCTTCGGCGCAGGGCCATGAAGCTGCACAAGTTGGGACGATCAAGGCTCTTGACCCTGATCGAGATCACTTTCTGATCTACTACCGACAGTTCACAGCGATGCTCGCACTTGGCACAACACCCACTGAATTGCTCAGCGGGTTCCTCGCCAAAGAGGGCGAGCCGATGAGCGGCGCACGGCAATTTCCCCTCCACGGTGCTCACCCAAGAGTTGACCTTTTCTCGTTTTCGAACGTAGTCGCAACGCAGCTCCCGCATGCTGTCGGTGTTGCACTGGCGGATAAGATGCGTGGCTCGGACGCAGTAACGATCGTTTTCTTCGGCGATGGCGCAGTAAGCCAGGGTGACACACACGAGGCCTTGAACTTCGCAGGAGTCCATCGGTTGCCGGTCATCTTCATGTGTGAGAACAATCGTTACGCAATCTCGGTTCCCATTCACAAGCAGATGGCCGTAGAGAGTGTTGCAAGCCGAGCAACTGCCTATGGCTTTCCGGGTGTCAGCGTAGATGGCACGGACATGGTTGCCGTGTACGAAGCGGTGTCGGCAGCAGCAGCGAGGGCACGGGCAGGAGATGGCCCGACACTGGTGGAGGCGAACGTCGAACGGCTACTGCCCCACACGACTGATGATGACCACACCCGATACCGTCCTGATGACGACATCGAATCGATGCGCAATCGTGATCCACTTGATGTCACACGAAATATGCTGGTATCGAACGGACTGCTCTCGGAGACTGAGGCACAGGAAATTCAAGATGCTGCCAAAGTGACGGTCAACGCGGTGACGGACGAGGTAGACGCGCTCGGGTATCCGTCGACAGACACCATGTTTGACAACCTGTTTGCCCCGAACCCCGGCAAGCAGGCCCTCGGGAGCAACAGCCAGTGAGCCAGAAGACGGTTATTGAGGCTGTGCGCGCGGCGATGCTCGGCGAGATGCGACGTGACCCCGATGTGTTCATCATGGGTGAAGACGTCGCCCACCGCGGTGGTGTGTTCCTCGCCACAGATGGCTTTGTCGATGAGTTCGGTGAAGAACGAGTTATAGACACTCCGCTGGCCGAATCTTCGATCT
>JAJCYX010000161.1 GCA_029262715.1 Chloroflexota bacterium | reverse complement strand
ACTCAGATCTTGAGTACTGGTCTTAAGACCGTGGCGATTACGGATCACGACTCTACTGAGGGTGTTGATGAGGCGCGCTCAGCGGTTGATGGTTCTGAGCTAACTGTGATTCCCGGTATCGAGTTCGGATCAGAAATTGGTGACTCTGAAGTCCATCTGATTGGGCTTTTTATCGATCATAATTCCGCGGCGCTACAAACTGCTCTCGAACGATTCCGCGCACAACGCATAGAAGCGGCTCAAGAGATGGTGGGCAAGCTAAACGCTCTGGGCATGGACATCACATGGGAGCGGGTTCAGGAACTTGCAGGTGGATCGGTGGGACGACCACACATTGCGCGAGCGCTGCTGGAGAAAGAGTACGTTTTGAGTATTCGTGAGGCATTTGACCGCTACATAGGCAACGATGGCCCGGCTCGTGTCTCTCGGCCAAAGTTCACCCCTGTAGAGGCGTTAGAGATTGATCATGCAGCGGGTGGAGTCGGGGTTGTCGCTCATCCGCGGACAGTGAATCGCCTGGAAGACGTGCTACCTGACCTTGTTGAGGCGGGGTTGGCGGGCATCGAGGTGTTTGCTGAGAAGTACGGAACTGAGCATCAACGGAGGTTCAAAAGTCTTGCGGATAGGTACTCACTGATTCCTGGTGGCGGGACCGATTATCACGCGTTCGGAACTGAGAACGAGGTGACACCCGGGATGAGCGGGCCTCCGCCGGATACCGCCAGGCTGTTCTATGAAGCGGCCTTGCAGAAGCATGATGGCAAGCCCGGGTTTATTCCCGGACGCCAGGTGTAGCGAATTCCGATGGACGCACTGGCAATAGTCCTGCTCCTATTTGGCGCATATCTCTTTGGATCCATTCCGACCTCGTACTGGATGGCGAGGCTCGTTCGTGACATCGATATCCGCAAATACGGAAGTGGAAACGTCGGAATTTCCAACTTCTCGCGGCATGTCGGTAAGCGGTGGGCGATAGCCGTCATACTGTTCGACGTCGCTATTAAGGGCCCCGTTCCGCTCGTACTGGCCTCCAGTAAAGTTCTTGACCTGGGATTGACTGCAGAAGTTGGTGCAGGCCTCGCAGTAATAGCTGGCCACAACTGGTCTATTTTCATTCGGTTCTCAGGCGGGCGCGGCATGGGAACTGTTCTCGGTGTGATTGGCTCATTGAGTTTCCTCCTGGTCTGGATATACCTCCTCAGTTCGTTCTCTATATGGTTAATAACCTGGGCGACCACTGGGCGAAGAGACAGTTCCGTCAGCTGGGTCATATCGGCCGCACTAATGCCCGTCTACTCTGTATTGCTTGACCTACCCTCTGAAGTCGCCTACTACGCACTAATTTTCCTTGGCATCACGATGGTCAAGCGAGCCACCTCGAACGATCCATCGTATTGGAGAAAAGTCGACGGAGTGATTCCGGCAGTTAAACTTCTACTGATTAGAATCCTGTTCGACAGGGATACTCTTTCAAGAGAGGGTTGGGTGGGAAGAAGCCCACCGCCTGATCCATCGGTCAGATCAGAGGATTCTTGAGAGGTGATCCGACAGGTTCTTGAGAATTGCCAATTCAGGTGAATTCTTGATAGATGTAACTCTGTCAATCTGTCCAAACGCCAGAATCAAACTAGATGCAGCACTCCCACACACCACAACAGACCGATCAGACGTACTGCGTACGCCATCCAGACACCGAATCGAATCTACGTTGCGGTAGGTGCGGCGACCTTATCTGCCCAAGGTGCCTGGTCACCGCGCCAGTAGGTGCGAGATGCCCGTCTTGTGCTCGAATTGGCAGACCGGCGATTCTTGATACTTCATCGTCTGAGTTAAGCCGGGCGATAGCCTTCGGCGCCGGTGCAGGGATCGCTGGTGCATTGGGATTGGGTATTGTCCTGCGCCTGCTTGTTTCACTGCCTTTTATCATCTCGCTTGTGGACTTCATCGTAGTCGCCGGTGGAATGGCCGGAATTGGCTATCTTGTTGGAGAGGCGGTGAGACTAGGCTCGGGGAAAAAGATCGATAAGCGGCTGAAGTACGTTGCAGCTGGCGGAGTTTTCGTTGCATGGATCGCCGTAGCGGCATGGTTGCCACTGCTTAACGTCTCGGCGAACTTCATGGTCGGGATTCAGGGAATTGTCGGACTGATCATCGCTTTTTACATAGCGACCAGCCGAGTTCGTATCTAGAGATCGCGGACCACCAGGCACTTACACCGTTGTCGGAATGATCTCGCTGGATCCGCTTTCCTGGAACCTCAACGCCTCGCCGACCATGTCCTGCAAAGACAATTTCGGGTCGTAGCCGAAGTCGTTTCTGGCAGCACTCAGATCGTATTCGTATAATGTGGGATTCATTGGCAGATTCACGCGGGTGACTGGCGCACCTGTCTTCTCGGCGATATAGGGAACGATCGAATCCCAGGTGAACGGCTCCTTCGATGCGAGTTGGTAGACATTCCCGAATGTGTTGGGATTTGCTATCACTTTGTCGTAGGCATGCACGATCTCACGCACTTCGATCATCTGCTTCTTCCACGGACGCCCGTTCCGATCACAGGCAATGATGAGATGAGGTTCACCCTCGTAGGCTTCTGACATCTGCTTGTATGCACTCTGGCCTTCGGCATCAGTGCGGTTTGCAAACTGATCAATAAATGTCTTCAGGTGAAACTGGCGGAAATCGAGTATTTCACCGGCTCCGAAGACGTTTGAGAAGCGGATCACAGTGGCAGGCAAGTTTTCGTGGCGCACGTACCTGTCAACAAGGTGCTCGTTAAGCACTTTGCTATAGCCGTACCAATCTGTTGTTGAGAGTGGCAGGGTTCCTTCGGAGATCGGTTCAGCGATGCCTTCAGGCGGGTATTTAGACATCGTTGCATCGGTACTGGTGAGCAGTACATGCTTGAGCGAGTCACCAAGGCCGAGTGCCGCTTCGAGCACATTGAACGTTCCTTTGATGTTGGTGTCGAAGTACTGCTCCGGTGTGAACGGTCCACCGGCCTGGAAAGCTGCACCGAGGTGGAGAATCACCTCCTGTCCCGCGGCAGCAGCGTTGACATCGGCGCTGGACGCAAGATCACCTTCGACGATCTCGGCACCGATCTGCTCGAGCTTGGCCGACTGCCTGTCGCCCGGCCAGACAAAGCCTCGGACCTTGTGTCCCTTCTGAAGAAAATGTCGAGCGACATTTGCGCCAACTCTGCCAGTTATTCCAGTGACCAGGATGTTCATTGATATGTGCCTTCTAGCTCACGATCGCTTCGTGCTGTTTGTACACTCGTGTGTACAGAGAATCGTCTATGTCTACACCCAGACCAGGTGAATCTGGGACCTTGTAGCAGCCATCTTCAAACTCGTACCCGTGCATCCGGTACAGGTCGAAATTAAGCGTCGAGTCTTCGGCTATGACAAAGCGTTCTGTCACCGCCCCAAAATGAATATCGCCGCGCAATCCGATAGCCGCTGCGTTGTAATTGTGGGGGCAGATCATCGTTTCGTAGCCAGCCTCTTCGATGTCTTGCACCAACCGGTGATATGGCCAAA
>JAJCYX010000160.1 GCA_029262715.1 Chloroflexota bacterium | reverse complement strand
CTTCTTGGCAGCTGGCTTCCGCTTGGCAACAGGCTTGGCCTTCGCAGCAGCCTTCTTTGCAGCAGGCTTGCGAACCGAGGACTTCTTTGCAGAAGATCGGCGTGCAGGCTTGCGCTTTTTCGCAGGCCTCTTGACGACCTCGTTCAACTCAGCTTCCTGAATGTTCTGTTCCCAGGCACCCAGTTCACCGATCGAAGCAAGGTTGTCGTTGGTCTTGCTCATCTGGTCTTCAGCCTGCTCGTTAGCAAGGCCGTGCGAGAACGCTCGTACACGAGCAGTCTCCGTAAGAATGCGCTGGGTCTCGAGCTCGTCCTCAGCAGACGCACGTGCTACTTCGATCTCGGACAGCATCTTGCGAATGTCTTCGGCCGTCTCACGGCGCATGCGTGTTGCCATCTCTTCAGCACCGGAACGTGTCTGCGACATAAGTGCCTCAGCAGCGGACCGTGCGTTCGACTGGACTTCTTCGGCGTAGCTCTCTGACTCTTCACGAGCCGTCTGCGCCTTGCTCAGTTCGGTCTGAGCCTGGTCAATCATGCGGGTGCTGCGGGAAGTGGCGTCTGCCTTAACTCGCTGCGCCTCGGCAAGAGTGTCCTCTGACTGCTGCAGCTTAACGCGGGCCTGTGCCTGCAGTTCACTGCACAGCTGCTTAGTAGCTGTAATAGCCTCGTGCTCTGCCTGAGCGCGGGCTGATTCTGCCTCTGAGCGGCGCTTTCGAGCGACAACTCGCTCGTCTCGCGAGAGCTCTCGTAGCAGCAGAGCCTGACGCCAGGCAGCCTCAGCAGAGGCGTTGTCTGACGGGAACGGAGTAAACTCGTTCAGGATGCTGGCCTTAGACTGTTTCTTCTGGGCCATATTGTTAGGTCTCCCTGTGTCCGGTCCGGGCAATCGGGCATCTGCCCGTTGCGGCTCACTGTGTCAGCCAGCAATCCCGAACATTGGGGCCGGCGTTTCCTCACATCTCTTTCACGGTATTCCGCACACCCTTCCCACTCCAACGCAGTTCCTACAGGTTGCGATGAGTGGAAACACCCACCGTGGTTTGAGAGGCATCGGCACATAGGGCTGGAAACAGGCGCACCCCGAAACCACATCTTGATACCGATGTTCAACTCAAAAACCGTTATCGGCACTGAGATTCGCCACACAGCGACCACAGGTTCAACCATGGACGACGTTGCGCGCCTGGCAAGCGATGGCGCTCCTGAGGGTCTGGTGCTTTCGGCGGATACGCAGACTTCGGGCAGAGGCAGGCATGAACGATCGTGGGAGTCAGAGCCGGGCGAAGATGTGTTGGCTTCGGTCCTGTTCCGGCCACGTGCGGCAGTCGCAGGTGAGATCAACATGCTGCTGGCGCTCGCAATAGCAGAGTTGGTCGAGGATCAGTGCGATGTTCGTTCGTCTATCAAATGGCCGAACGATGTTCGTGTTGACGGAGCGAAGGTTGCGGGGATTCTGCTGGAGTCTGCGCAGGACGCCAATGGGCTTTCCGTAGTGGCCGGAATTGGCCTGAACGTAAACTCGCTGATGCGAAAGAGGTCTCCGGGCGGCACTCAGGCCGTGAGCATGCGGGAACTGTCCGACACGACATTTGACCGTGATGTGCTGCTGGTTGATCTGCTCGGCAGGATTGACACTCTTTACGCGCAGGTGCGAGCAGGTGGAACGGTTGTGCCTGCATGGCGCGACAGGCTTGAGACGCTTGGCCAGGAGGTGGAGGTGACGTTCACATCGGGGAGCGGAGCGGCAAACGCGATCTCGGGAGTGGCCGAGGATGTCGATGCATCTGGACGGTTGATTGTTCGCGATGAGAACGGACGAGCGTGGCCGGTTGCGGCAGGTGAGGTTACGCTACGACGAGACGGAAGTTGAGCCTGTAATTATGGCACTTCTTCACATACGCGTTCAGCCGAAAGCGTCACGAAACGAGATTGGCGAGGTGCTCGAAGATGGCGTTCTCAGAGTTCGGGTTACAGCCGCTCCGGAAGGCGGCAAGGCGAACGCAGCCCTGGTCAAGCTGCTCGCAAAGCATCTGAAGATCGCTCCGTCAGCACTGGAGATCGTGCGCGGCCAATCATCCCGCAACAAGACGATTGAGATAGCGGAGCTGTCAGACGATGAGATCAGGCAGCGGCTCTGAGGAACTCTGCAAGAGCGAACAGAACAAACACCGAGATCATGACGCTCAGGTCTATCGCGCCTATCGGCGGTATCAGCTTGCGCAGCGGCTCGACGATCGGATCAGTGATGTCGTACAGAAGTTGAACGATCTGATGGCGGCGCAGGTCCGGGAACCAGGATGTAAGCGCGCGCGCGATCAGGAGGAAAGCAACAATTTCCAGCACCGTGGCTATCGCACCAACTATTGCTCCAGAGTCCATTACTTACCTTCCGAAAGCTCTTCGCCGCGCAGGAACGCAGCTTCAACAGCGTTTGTCACGACTGCGCGGAACGCTCCTTCTTCGAGCGCATGAAGCCCAGCCGCCGTTGTGCCGCCCGGCGATGTCACCATGTTGCGAAGCTCGGCAGGGTGCTTTCCTGTCTCTTTTGCCAGCGCTGCACTTCCGAGTACGGTCTGCCTCGCGAGGTGCCGAGCGACGTGAACCGGCAGGCCAAGCTTCACCCCGGCATCGGCCAGTGACTCGATAAACAGGAACACGTATGCTGGTCCACTGGCGCTCAATGCAGTTGAGATATCCACGTATCGCTCGTCGCTGAACTTCAACTCATCGCCAAGCTCGCCCAGCATCGCGCCGGTGAATTTGACTACCTCTTCCGGAACTTCATCAGTCACGGTCCACGCAGATATGCCCTGTCGCACCTGCATCGGCGTGTTCGGCATGACTCTGATCAGTCTGCGGTGATTTAGCTTGAGGCCAATCGAGTGCATCTTCACGCCTGCCATGATCGACAGGACCGTCTGCTGTTCCTGTATTACGTCTGAAAGCGATTCCGCGACGCTATCGAACTGCTGCGGTTTGATCGCGAGCACAACGATGTCTGCACCCGCAATTGCCTCTTCGTTAGATGAGGTCACGTGAAGGCCGTTGTATTTCGCCAGCGCGTCACGGCGTACAGCGACAGGCTCACCGACCGATACCTGTGCATCCAGTTCCGAGTCCAGTATTCCGGTGATGATGGCCTCAGCCATTACACCGCCACCGATAAATCCGATTTTCATATTTTTATCTGCGCTATTGACAGCATCAGGTGATCCCTACTTGACAGCCCATTCTCCCTCCCAGCCTGGGAGGGAGTTAGAGGGAGGGTGCCGCGTGCGGCGGCAGCAAGCTGCGTTTTCGGTATGGCTCATATAGCCGCCAAAGAGAACGACTCTCTCATGTGCTGGACGAAACGACCCTCACCCTTTATCCCTCTCCCGAACCGGGAGAGGGGAACATCGGCACGTGCCTTCTTGCCATTCTGAACTTGATTCAGAAGCTTTCGGGTTACCGTGCGATACAAGAAAACGCGGCATGCCGCTCAGATCCCTCCGCTGCGGTCGGGATGACAGTTCACTTCCTAAGTCTTCTCTCATCATTCAACGCTATCACCCATGCTTTCGCCAAGTGCAGGAAACACGTCAATTCGGAAGTACCGGCGAATCTGAAGATTGCCGAACCCTACGTAATCCCCTTGCGGGCAGCCAGTGCCGACCCCAGCTTCATCGCTTCAACCATGCTCGTAGAGTCGGCCTTGTTCTGGCCTGCGATGTCGAATGCGGTGCCGTGATCGACCGATGTCCGTATGAACGGAATGCCGAGGTTCACGCTGATGCTCTCCTCGAAACCGTGCACCTTGATCGCGATGTGGCCCTGGTCGTGGTACATCACAAGCACCACGTCGTAGCGGTCATTGAGCGCCTGGTTG
>JAJCYX010000159.1 GCA_029262715.1 Chloroflexota bacterium | reverse complement strand
CAGGCATGAAAAAACCTGAAATCCATCTATCGCGTTCACTCCCGGAGCCATCCCACGAAGACACGTAGTCGTTTACTTCTTGGCCGTGAAAATCTGTCTGCACAGTCATTTCATCACTGCTGTTACCGGTTTCCGTTACCGTGTACCGGTACCGCAACAGACCATCATGCCCGAAGTTCACATCAGCCTCGTATAGCCATGGATCGCCCGGAACAGGCTGCATCACAGTTCCTTCGGCACCGACAGCTGGTCTGTCGCCGGTTAGAACAATGGTTGCACCTTCAGGTGTTTCCAGTGGCACTGAAAGCCGAAACTTCACAGTCAGGCCGTTGCTCTCGTCACGTAGCGTCGGGTCAGGCATGTGTGCCCATTTGGTGACCTTTACGTCGATCTCAGATGACTCGCCTGGAACCGTGAACGAACGGCTACCGTCCACGTCCACTCCCGGTGAACCATCATTGCCAAATATGTCGTCACCCAGTGAGATGCTGAACTCGAACTCCTCGCCCGGTGGATAGGCGCTAAGCACGGTGACCCACTGCGTAGGACTGACTTGATTCATGCGAATGGTCGGTCCTTTACGAAAAAACACTGGCACTCCAGTCGGTGTATTGGCAGGCACATCGACCCGCAGCGTGACGAGCGGCCAGCCTTCGTTGCCCCACAGGGCGACCGCGTCGCTGCGTGTCGTCCCACTCTCCCCAACGATGAAGCTGCGAAAGCGGCGGTCGTTGTTTTCGTACTCGGCAACCACATCTGATCCAAGCGTGTAAAAATACTCGACGTAAGCGCCTACTGGTAGATCCAGCGTGACAGTCGCTTGATCTCTGTCTCTGCTCATGATCGGCAGGCTAATTCCACTCGGGATTGCAGGGCTGTTCGTGAATCCGGGACGTGCACCAAGTTGCCAGAGGTTTCCGGTGATAAATACACCGGCATCGGGAGAGGTTTCTGTCGGTAAAGCAACGGTGAACCGCACCGGCACCATCTGGGCTCGCCGCATTGTCAGATTCGACTGGAGATCAAGCCCTTCACTGCCGACCTCGATCTCGTGCTGGAACATTTCGTAGTTGCCGGTTACCGAGGTTGCGATCACACGATGTGTGCCCGGAATCACGCCAGGCACCACAAACCGGCCATCGAAATTGGTAGCGACATGTACGCCGGCAACCGTGACATCGATATCCATCAAAGGCTCGAACGTCTCTGAGTCGACAATTCGGCCACTGATCTCCATCTGCTCGAACTCCGTCTCGAGATCGTTCCACTGCGGCACAACATCGCGCACCAGCATTCGCTCGGCTTCCGGTCCACCTTCACCTACGATCAAAGATCGATAGCCAACAGGCGCACCGGTGAACAACGATTCACGGGTGACGAATCTGTCTTCACAACAGCCGACCCCGTCCCATCGGTCATATGCGTAGCGAACATGCCCACCGATGGGCAGTTCGATCTCGCCAACATAGCTGTTACTGCCCTCTGGTCGAAGCTCCACATGCGCTGTCGTGAACTCGCTGTCCACCGAATGGACCATCAGAAAAACGCTCTCGGAGTCGGGCGTGTTTTCCGGAACCTGGACCTGGAAGAGGACCGGTTTCGTGGGCAACTCGGGTTCGGAAAGAACGAGGTTTTCAGTGGGAACTCGAGTAAAGGTTACTGAGGGCACACTCTGTGTTGGCTACGTTCCTGGTGCAGGCGTTGCGGTACTGCCTGAACCACCAAGACCGTTCTGAGGTGTGTTCGTAGCGACTGGCGCGGTCGTCTCTGTTTCACCAGAAGAGTTAGAGCATGCAACAACGATCACAGTCATCGCTGATATGGACAGCCAGAAAAGAAGTCTTCGCTTCATGCTTGCCACTCGGATCAATATCCCTCATACACTCTTCTAAGAGTGCAATCCGCGCCGTGCAAGCTCAAGTCGGTCTCCACACACTCTGCGACGAAGGTGCCGGACCGCCGTATCTCACGCATTCGACTTCCGGCACCAGTCTTAGCTACCGTCACCCGCAAACGCAGCTGACACGTGCCGACGCTGGATCTTACCGGTAGCAGTCCTCGGCAGCGATTCGGCGATATAGATAACGTCAGGAACCTTGAAGCCCGCCAGGTGCTGGCTGCAGTGCTCACGAATCGACTCTTCGTCGACATTGCCTCTCAGCACTACTGCAGCGTGCACAACCTCACCATACTTCTCGTCCGGCACAGCAAAGCAAACGGCTTCAGCAACGGCATCGTGCTGTAGCAACACTGCGTCAACCTCAAGCGGCGCAATCTTTTCACCTGCGCGGTTGATCAGCTCCTTAATCCGGCCTGTAAGTGCCAGATATCCCGCATCGTCCATAACACCCTGGTCGCCAGTGCGGAACCAGCCGTTTACGAATGCATCAGCATTGGCATCGGGGTTGTTGTTGTAGCCATGCATCACGTTCCGGCCCTTGATCACAATTTCGCCCGTAGAACCGGTCGGCAGCAGATCGCCCTTGCCCTCCATATCCATGATCGCCACCTCGACACCAGTCGGCTTGCCGACCGTTCCGGGCTTCCTGTCACCGGGCGGCAGTGGACTGGAAGACATCTGATGAGATGCTTCGGTCATGCCGTATGCCTCGAGCACTGGCGCGCCGAACCTCTTTTCGAGCGCGTGGAAGACCGTTGGCGCAAGGGCAGATGAGCAAGACCTAATGAACCTGAAGCTCGATTCTGGGGCGTGGTCGTCGTCTGCTCTAAGCAACAAAACCTGGTGAATAGTCGGCACAGCGGAATACCAGGTCGCATTCGTCTCGGCCTGAACCGGCCAAAACGTGCTTGCAGAGAAGCGAGAGGGAACAACGATCGACCCGCCGCTGTAGAAAGTTGAGAGCGCAACTCCGATCAGACCATGAACGTGGAACAGCGGCATCACGACCATCGCTATGTCACTGGTCGACAGTTCGTAGGTTTCGCTGATGTTTTTTAGCGACGTGATGAGATTGCCGTGGGTCAGCGGTACACCCTTCGGCCTGCTCGTGGTCCCTGAGGTGTGCAGGAACAGCGCCACATCGTTCGGTGTCGGCGGAGTTACATCAGCGGTTTCGGTTAACCCCGTTCCGTTCGACTCCAGAATAAGATCAGCACCGTTAAGACTTGCGTCCAGCACAGGAATACCAAGCGCATTCGCCGCGTCACGACCAGCGTGATCGCCTGGAGGAACGATCGCCAGCTGCGAGTTGGCATCTTCCATAAAGAATTTGAACTCATCCACCGTGTATGCGGCGTTGAGAGGAGCGGCTATCGAACCTGTTCGGGCAACAGCCATGAACAGCGTCATGAAATCAAGACCGTTCGGCAGGACTATCGAAACGGCTCGACCTCTTTCGACACCATTCGCTGCCAGCAGTCCGGCAACACGCTCGACCTCACGATTGAACTCGCCGTACGTTAGCTTCGGGCCTCCCTCGGGCACCACAACTGCTGGTGCATTCTGATCGGCTGAAGGCAGAAGTTCGGCGAGAGTCTCGGCTGGCATATGAAGTTCCTGGTTGTTGACTTATCGGACGTGAACATCTGGTCTGGTAGACGAAATGGCTGGACTAAATTGATTCTGCAAACCGCTCGCCAGATTGTAGCCTCGATGACGGGTTCAGTCAGACGACCATGACCAGATTGTGGTCGCTATGAGTGGATTCTCTGGCGAAACCACACGCGTCCCGGTCCCTTCGATGCCTCGTGCTGCAAGTTGAAATGCGTTCACCGCTGTCGTCTGAGGTTCAACGCAGATCGATCCTTCTGGCGAGAAGACCATTGCGTGCGTTAGTTCGGGGGAGCACGTCATGCGCAACGTCAATTCTGGCCACCGCAACTCTGCGCTACGTTCAGCGCCAAAACGAAAGCAGTCGTCCACCTCATCAACTTCAAACTGCCCACCTGTCATCAGCTTGCGACTCACATCGGTCTCTTCGACGACACCCGAAGGCACGGTTTCAGCGTCAATCTCCCACTGAGCAGCTGCATCGACGTGCACAGACATCTCTCCTGATCCGAGCGACCGCCTGAACCAAGGATGCCAGCCTGCCCCGGCAGGAAAGCCCCGTTCGCCCTCAGCGGTGTGAATTTCAAGTGACTGTTTCAGTGAAGCACCGTCCAGACCAATTCGATAGACGACCTTGCCTGAAAACGGCCACGGATCCTCTAACGCTACTTGGAATTCGGCAGAAGCGTTGTCATTGGATACTAAATCCCATTCGCGCCTCCGCACCGTACCGTGAATTGCGTGCACACCTGAATCGACAGGGAGTTGGAACTCACCGTGCTCAGTCATCAACAGCCCGTTGTGAATGCGATTCACCCACGGCGCCATGATGAACGAGCCCACACCGCTTGGCGTGACCGGTTCATCCAGGTGCTCACTCTGGCCGCCCGTAATTAATTCATGCGTTCCGTCACCAACCCGGACCCGCAATGATCGCAGTGTCGCACCCGCATGCGAGGACACCACAGCGCTTCCAAAGTCATTTTCTATTTTGAACAAGCTCACAGAAATCTCCTGTCAGTGCTTTACCCTGCGTTATGATGCGCCGCAATCCGACTAGAGTTGCCGGCCTCGGAATCGTTTTCGTATGGACCCCTTCTTCATCGTCGCCATAGGATTCATCATCGTGCTTGTCGCGATCAGGATATTCTTGCGACGACGTGGTTCCGGACTCTATATCGAGATTCTTCAGACGATGAGCCACACGTTCTCCCTACCGCCCGCGCTAAAGCAACAACTTAGCGAAGAGGGAATTCGGTATCGGACAGTTCGAAAAGGTGGAGCCAACATACCGTTTGCTCCGCTTGCCGGACCTCAGATAGTTGCGCTTGAGGTTCACATCGAGGATCTTGAAAGAGGCCGGCGCATCGTTTCAAAGTTGCAAAACAAGACCTGGCGAGGCCGCACCTAGACATGGGAGTTGATCGAACCGCATGACAACAACACCGAATCCGTTCGCAAACCCGGACCAGTTAAAGATCCACTTCGCTCACGTGGCCTACCAAATGGAGACGCGGTTTAAGGCGCGGAATTCCGGCATAAGTTTCTTTCAGACATTGGACGCAAAAGAGACTGTACGACGAATTCCCGAAGCAGACATTTTCGTCGTGTCAGGACTGTGGGACAACTCACTGCTCGATGTTGCGAAGAACCTGAAATACGTCCAGTCGATCGGTGCCGGATACGACCAGTTCCCGCTGGACGAATTGCGATCTCGCGGCATCCGACTGGCATCCGCTCGCGGTGTGAACAGCAACGCAGTTTCAGAGCACGCAATGGCGATGGTTCTTGCGCTCACTCGACACATCCACACCGGTCGGGACAATCAGGCTGACAGTTTCTGGCGAGGAATGATCTCCGATCTGTCGAAGCGAGAAGACGAGCTCGGAGGCAAGACCATGCTCATCGTCGGGCTTGGGACAATCGGCTCCCGGCTTGCAAAGCTCGCCAAAGCGTTCGACATGCGAGTTATTGCAACGAAGCGCGATGTGAGCGCAGGTGGCTCGGCGGCTGACGAAGTTCACCCGCCATCTGCTGTACCAGAACTACTGGCCCAGGCCGACTTCGTGGCTCTCACATGCCCGTTGACGGATGAAACTGCTGACATGATCAACGACGAGACGCTGGGCTTGATGAAGCCATCGGCCTTCCTGGTAAACGTGGCACGTGGCGGGTGTGTCAACGAAACCGCGCTTCTCGAAGTTTTGAAATCAGGAGCTATTGCAGGGGCGGCAATCGATCACTTCAAAGCCGAACCCCTGCCTGCCGACTCGCCTTTCTGGGAGCAGGAGAATGTGATAATCACCCCTCATACCGGAGGAGAGACGCGCATGTACGAGGACAATG
>JAJCYX010000158.1 GCA_029262715.1 Chloroflexota bacterium | reverse complement strand
CCACCTGCAAGCGCTTCGTAGTTGCAGTGGTATTCGCCTGAGTCCGGGTCGATGAGCCCAAAACCGGCCTGGGCCATCATCGCTTTGCAACCGGCGGCGATTTCGGTGGGCATCGAGACTGAGAGCGCTTTGAACATGAGGTCGTTTAGCCTGACCTGCGTCTCCCAACCGCCGACAACGGGGGCTGGATGGCGTGCGTTTACGACTGTACCTTCGGGAGCGATCATCTCTATGTGTCTGTAGAAGCCTTCGTTCAGAGGCAGGTCGGTGTCCATGAGCGCCCGTAGCGTGTATGCGCAGGCGGCGAAGGTCATTGCGTAGGAGCTGTTTACGGGCGCACGGCGCTGTGGGTCACATCCGGTCATGTCGAACAGCACTTCGTCTTTTCCGACCGTGATCGTAACCTTCAGATTGACCACGTCCTGCGAGAAGCCGTCGAAATCTAAGAATCCTTCGGCAGAGAATGTGCCCTGTGGGAGTTCGGCAATTCCAGCCGCAGTGCGACGAGATGTGTATTCGATGACTTCGTTGACGTAGCTGTCGAATTGACTCACACCGTGCCGGTCGTATAGCTCGGCTAGCCTTTTAGCGCCGATGGCATTGGCCGCAACTTGAGCGCGGAAGTCGCCTGACGTGACTCGCTTGGAGCGAATCTGGGCGAGAATGAGGCGGAAGATATCGTCGTCGATCACGCCGTGCCGGACGAGCTTGACCGGTGGGATGATGATCCCTTCCTGGAAGATTTCACGAAATGGGCCGATGCTTGCTGGGGCACCGCCACCGACATCGACGTGGTGTGCCAGCGAGGCAACGTAGCCGACTAGCTCGCCTTCGTAGTGGACTGGCCCGAGAACCGTTGTGTCGTTCAGGTGGCTGCCGCCGCTGTATGGATCGTTTACTACCAGCATGTCGCCCGGATCAAGATTTTCCGGGCCGTAAGTCTTGACTGCCTGCGGGATCAGACGGACAAACGAGCCAAGGTGGACAGGCTGCGAAAACGCCTGCGCGACCGGCCGAAGGTTGCGGTCGAAGAAGGCGCAAGAGAAGTCCTGGCGCGTCTTGACGTTGGTGGAGTAAGCGCTGCGTCTGAGTGTTGCCGCCATCTCCTCGGCGACCTGCACCATGCCGCTGCGCACAACCTCGAAGCGAATCGGATCGATGGCAAGTGTCATGCTTGAAGACCTCGCAATCGGGCTGTTTCTGTTTCATCGACAAGCAGCGATTCCGGGTTGAGCACGACGCTGTATACGGTGCGTGCGCGTTCGATGCTGATCTTGCCATTGCTCACATCATCGGCAACCTGAAACGGGTCTCTCTCTGCTGGCGAGCCATAGCCTCCGCCGCCTGAGGTCCGGTAGCTGATGACCTGTCCCGGTAAAAGATCGACCGTGGTCTTGGAGCTCAGCTCGGTTTCGATGCCGTTGTCGATAATCGCGTAGACCGATTTGCTGCCGGTTTCTCCGCCGAACAGACCATGCGGACCGGCGCGGTCACGATCAGCAAGCACGGTGAAAGTCACCTCCTGTGGAAACTGGTAGTCACGACGCAGACCGAGTCCGCCTCGGAACTTGCCCGCACCCTCGGAGTCCGGTAGTAGTTCGTAGCGAGTGATGCGCACCGGGTAATTTGACTCCGTCTCCTCTATCGGTGCATTTTCCGTGTTCTGTCCATGTGACTGCACAGCGTCAGGGCCGTCTGATGCGTGGCGCGCTCCGTAGCCGCCAGCAAGGGTTTCGAGGAAGCAAAAGTATTCCAGCGACGAGTTTTGCTCGTCCGGCTCATCTGGCACGATCAGGCCGCCGAAGCCCGAATGGCACTGCATCGACTTTGTTCCAGCGCATACCTCTTCCGGGAGCGCGTCAGAGAGTGCAAGAAAGATGAGATCGTTGAGCCGAACGTGTGTCTCCCAGCCACCGACAACCGGTGCAGGGTGGACACAGTTGGTGACGGTTCCTTCCGGCGCATCGACATGCACATAACGGTAGAAGCCATCGTTTACCGGCAGATCTTTGTCGATCAGCGCCCGCAACGCGTAGGCGCAGGCCGAGTAGGTCTGAGCAAATGTTGAATTGACCGGTGCGCGGCGCTGTTTATCGGAACCTGAAGTGTCGAATCGAACACCGTTATCGTCGATGGTCACCTTGACCTTAAGCGTGACGACATCGTTGGTGAAACCGTCGTTGTCCACAAACCCTTCGGCTGAGAACTCGCCCTGTGGAAGTTTCTGGAGTTCGGCAGCGGTGCGTCGAGCCGTGTATTCGATCAGCTCGTCGATGTACAGGTTGAACTGGTCGAGGCCATAGCGGTCGACGATCTCGTTGATGCGAGCAGCACCTGTTCTATTGGAGGCGATTTGGGCTCTAAAGTCACCGGCGGTCTCGCGCTTGGACCGGATCTGGGCCAGGACGAGATCGAACACGTCACGGTTGATCTCGCCGCCTTTAACCAGTTTCACTCGCGGGATGATGACGCCTTCTTGGAACACCTCTCGAAACGCGCCGACGGACGCTGGAGCGCCGCCGCCGACATCTACGTGGTGGGCGAGGCATGCGGTGTAGCCGATGACCTGGCTTTCGTAGTGAACAGGGCCAATCAGTGCGATGTCGTTCAGGTGGACTCCACCGCCGTATGGATCGTTCGACAGAATCATGTCGCCGGGGCCCAGTTTTTCCACTCCGTACTCCCGGATAGCAAACGGGACGTGGCGGACGAATGAGCCGAGATGGACTGGCTGTGTGAAGGCCTGTGCAACGGCGCGAAGGTTGGCGTCGAAGAAGGCACACGAGAAGTCCTGGCGGGTTTTCACGTTGGTGGAGTAGGCGCTGCGCCTGAGAGCGGCAGCCATCTCTTCGGTCGCCTGCGTGAGGGCGCTGCGTATCACCTCGAACTTGATCGGGTCGATAGCGGGCATGTCAGAGGTGCTGGATGGCCCAGTTAGTGAAGAGGATTGTTTCATCACCGACGATTCTACTCGCGGGGCAAGCGTGAGCAAGGCTTCTAATGCTGTCTGGGATAGGTCACGTTGGAGACATCCCGAAGTCATCACGCTAACCACTCCAAAACCAGAATCACCCGCCGGTGCATGTCCGGCGGGCAACCTCTGGAGGTGGATGAGCCTGGTGTCGACTCAAGATGCTGTGATGCGTACCACCTGTTCTCACTCAACCGTCGGCGCGTCATTGTCGTCACCGTGACTTGCAAACAGGTACCGGCGACCGGGCGCAACGTTGCCAAACGCTTCGCTTGTGAGTCTGCTGCCGATCAAGAGTGCGACGAGAAGCAAAACCGCGCCTGTGACCGTAGTCGGCTTTATTGAGTTAGCCCGCGGCAGCCCTACGCTCGGCTACGCACAAACGGCGTTGTTGTTGCGGTTCAGCGAACCTGTGAAGGCGCGATGTGAAGGCGCGAGTAGGAGAGGGCGGCACACTGGCTTTGTATACTTAGACGCAATGCGTATTGGAAATCTTGAGATCGACTCGCCCGTTCGCCTCGCCCCGATGGCAGGCGTCACCAACGCGTCCTTCCGAATCCTTGCGAAGGAGTGTGGCTCGGCGCTGATCACGTCCGAGGAGATCGACGCAACGGGCCTGATTCGCCACACCGAGAAATCTGAACAGATCGCGGTATTCCACCCGACAGAACGCCCGCTCGCCATGCAACTCCTTGGTAACGAGGCAGAGTCATTGGTGGAAGCGGCGGAACTACTGCAGGAACGTGGCGCTGACATCATCGATATCAACATGGGTTGTCCCATGCCCAAGATCACCAAGACGGGCAAAGGGTCGGCGTTGATGCGTGACGTTGCCGGAACCGCCCTGATCCTGCGAGCACTTCGACGCTCATGCGAAGTCCCACTTACCATCAAGATTCGCGGTGGCTGGGACAGGCAGCACCTGAACGCTGTTGAGGTGGCTCAGATGGCGGAGTCGGAAGGCGTCGACGCCATCACTGTCCACCCGCGCACTCGCTCCCAGCGCTTCGCTGGCCGGGCGCCGTGGGAGATCATCCGTGACGTGGTGGAGGCTGTGGACATCCCGATTACGGGCAACGGGGACGTGACTTCCTACGGTCAGGCTGAGCAGATGATGACCGAGACCGGTTGCGTATCGGTGATGATCGGTAGGGGAGCATTAGGCAACCCGTGGGTGTTCAATCCTGACTACGAAGGATGGAATCTCGACAGCCAGCGAGAGTATCGAGAAAAGACGATCGCACGCCACATGGAGCTGATCCACACCTTCTATCCGGAGGGGCGATACTCGCTGCTTCAGGTGAAGCGCCACCTCTCTTACTACACTCGTGGGATGTCAACGGCGCGGGAGTGTCGGCGAACGCTATTCACGGAGTGCGATACGCCGGATGAAGCGTGGACAACCTTCCGCCGCTTCTGGGATGCGGCGTAGAGTTGAAAAGCTGGTTCATGTTTGCTGTGGGGCTGGACCGCCTAAGTGACGATATGATTAAGATCGACCGCTTGCGGTCGCCAAAGAATAGTTAATACTCTTACTGGCAAGATGACACAGATAACGGTCTATTCATCCAATTTTTGAGGTTCTTGCGAGATGGTGAAGGGGTTCCTTTCGCTTCGCAATGCCGAGTTTGTTGAAAAGAATGTTTCAACAGACCCGGATGGACGCGCCGAACTGATTGCGATGGGTTACGACACGACGCCCGTGACGGTCATTGGAGACAGTCAGTTACAGGGATTTGACGCAGGAAAGATTGACGAGGCGTTGGCTCTACTGGCAGAGGCCTAGTTTCCAAGGCCAGAATCCGGCGAAAGCGTTTCGGTGACTGGGAAAGGACGAATGATAGTTCAGAGCACATCAGACACAAGCGTGGACTTTGTGCTGGAACAGATCGAGACCATGGTGGCCTCTGAGGGCGGCACTCTCGATGTGGTTTCAGTGAGCGGCGATTCGCTAAATATCAAGTACACACCCGGCGTCAACGAAGAGTGCCCGGAATGCGTCCCAACTCTCGAAATGGTTACCCAGTTCCTGACAGCGTCACTGGGAATCCACGCCGCGCATATACAGAACGTAGAAGTCAGTTAGTACGGGATGGCACGGCGTCATGCAGTTCGCATAGCGCATCGCGTTTTGAATTCGTGCGACTTC
>JAJCYX010000157.1 GCA_029262715.1 Chloroflexota bacterium | reverse complement strand
CATATCGTCGGTGTGGAGTTTCGGCCAGATACAACCCGAGCCGTACATCGAATCGCGTCCGGTACGCATATGGTCGGTGCTGACGCCGATTGAAGATATCCGTGCCCAGGCTGCGGTTGCTCGAGAAAAGGGGTTGAAGATCTTCCTGGCACCGCAGATGAACCCCGAAGTTCAGTCAGATTGGCGGGATCAGACGGTTTCTGTCGGATCACGTGAATGGTGGGAACAGTGGCTTGAGCAGGCTGAGGCGCAGTGGATGTGGAACGCGGTCGTTGGCGAAGAGATCGAAGCTGAAATGTTGATGCTACCGGGCTACGTTTTTCACGTGTTTCCGCCACCCGGATTTTTTCACGACGAAAGCTATGTTCCTGAGTTCGATGTGAAGGTGCAGGAGCTGATCCACAAAGTGCGTGAGGTCTATTCGGGGAAGATCATGATCAGCGGAAGCCAAACGGATTACGACTTTCCTGGCCTTGCCGACTATGTCGGGGTGACAACCTTTGACGTCGACGTTCCGCAGCTGCCTGCTACCGCTACCTTCGAGGAGCTTGAAGCTCATTTTGCAGACGGGTTTGAGCGTAAAGTCGACCCGTTATGGGAGCGTTGGGGCAAACCGGTTGTGTTCTACACGATTCACGCAGATGCAAAGTCTCAGATTGGCGATGAATTTGGCCAGCTATTCCAGGCTGCGGTGTACGAGGCGATATTCCAGCAGATCGAACAGAGGCCATTCGTCACCGGTTCGTTCTCGTGGGCATTTGACTATGTTGGCGTCTGGCAGTTCGATACGAGCGGCGTCCGAGACCGAGCTGCCGAAGCTGTCATGGCGAAGTGGTATGAGAAGCTCGGTGGCTAGCCGGCTACTGGCGAAGCAGGCTCAGGAATATCGTCGCCAGCCCTAGGTAGAACGCACCACCGGCAATGTCCGTGAATGTGGTTAAGACGACGCCAGATGCCGTCGCCGGATCGATCTTGAACCTGCTCATAGCCATCGGAACCAGCACACCAACGGAAGCCGCCACAAAGTAGCTACCGAGCATGGCTATGAAGACGACAAGGCCAAGGTAGAGGTCTAGCCGCCATAGCCCAACCACAATCGCCATTAGCGCAGCCACTACACCGCCGTTCACCGTTGCGAGGATGTATTCACGTCGAAGTAATCGGGCGGTTGAGCCTGTTGTGATCTCATCCAGCGCAAGCGACCGCACCACGACTGTGGTGACCTGTGTTCCGGCCACTCCGGCCTGGTTCATCACCATGGGCATGTAGACGGCGAGAATGGCGATGGTGTCCAGTGTGCTCTCGAATAGCGAGAGAATTAGCGCTACGAGGAGGACCGTGACGATGTTTGTCACCAGCCACGGCAAGCGGCTACGGATCGATACCATCACCGGACCCTGTACGGTGTCCTCACGGCCCGTGCTGGCCAGGCGGAACATGTCCTCGGTCGCCTCTTCTTCGACAACCTGCACAAGGTCTTCGACCGAGATTGCTCCTTCGAGCCTACCGTTTATGTCGACCACCGGGATGCTGCGCAGTTCGTAACGCGCCATTAACCTGGCCGCCTCTTCCTGATCGGTGCCGGTCTGTACGGCAATAACATCGGTGTCCATCACGTCGCCTACCAGCGAGCCCGGTGGCGCGAACACCAGCTCAGGCAACTCCAGGCTTCCGAGAAGTTGCTGCGATTCAGAAACGACGAAAAGCTGTCGCAGGTGAGCAGTTTCGAGACCGGACGTGCGGATCATGTTGATCGCGTGTGGCACAGGCCAGGTATCACGGAGAGCGATCAGGCTTGTGGTCATCAGACCACCAGCATCGTCGTCTCTGTACAGCAACAGGTTACCGACGGTCGAACGGTCTGCCATCCGCATCAATATCCCGCTGGCCTCGTCCCAGCCAAGACCTCTGAGTACGTCAGCGGCCACATCAGGCTCTGTGCGGTCCAGCACGCTAGCGAGCCTCTGAGGTTGGATAAGACCTGCGAATTCGATGGCCTCGTCGGCGTCCATGTGCTCCATGAACTCGGCAATGCGATCTACCGATAGCGAGGGGAGCAGAACACTACACACGGCTGGATCAAGCTGAGAGATAACGGTTGCTTGATCCGGTTCACGAAGTGCGGTGATCAGGGTTGCAACGGTCGAGGGTTCAGTGCCGTTTTCAACCTGCTCTTCGATCGACTGCCGCAGAGCATCGAGCTCTTCAGCGGTAGGCGCGGGAATCTCGTGGTCCTCGTCTTCAATGTCGAAGCCAAGTTCCAGGGTATTAGCGCTTCCTTCGAGCTCTTCTTTCGCTTGATCGGTGGGGTTGACCATGTATGTCTGCTACCTGGACGGAGATAGTGTCGGCCGCTTGGCCAAAAATCGGCTAAATCGTCGACAACTCCATGGTATAGAGAACGATTGAAGACGACATGGCTACTTTGCCGGTGAGGTATATGGCGCTCACGCGTTCCAATGCACCAGCCATGGCCTGTGAGGCTTGGCCCATTTGAATCGGAGACCGTTTTCAGCAGACCCCAGGGAAGCTTCCAGAACGGACCTGAGTCTGTCAGTTAACTCGAAGTTTGACGTATTTGGCGTAATGAACAGGCGAGCAAGTGATTCTTCGTACGCCGCCTCCATATCTGCAAACGGTCGGGACTGCCACTCGGGCAGCGGTTCGGCATCGAACTCGATCTGCATCTCGCCAAGTACATCTTTGAGTTCGTGGAGTGAAGGCAGCGCGATGCGCTCTTCGTCATAGACCAGTTTCCACAACTGAAAATAGTTTGCCATCGCAGGCTCTTCGAACACAATCGCAAAAACGTCGCGCTTAGAACTTGCGGTCAGCTTTCGAAGAAAAGGTGCGATGTCCCTTACGGTGTACACGACGTGGGCACACACGACCACATCGGCCATTTCGACCTCTGCCTCTTCCCATGTCGAGGCTACAATACTCAGGTTGCTGAGTCCCCAGTCCTCAACCTGATCAACGAGACGCGCCTGCATCGCTTCGGACGGTTCAACCGCGTTTACGTGCTTGCTACGCTCGGCCAGCGGAATAGCGAGTCTGCCTGCACCAGCGCCGACGTCCAGCACTGTGTCTGTCTCCCGGACATATCTGCTCACGCCAACGAACGTCTCATCCTGAAACGCCTTTTCGCGCGTCGCTGGTGCAAACCGATGCGCAAGTTTTTTCCAGTGATCGGAGCTTGGTTCATCGGAACGAATTCGGTCTGCCTGTTCGTGTTCGGTGCGGACCGTTTCTGCCCATCGGGCAATCGCCGATTTCTGATTGGGGACGCTCTCAGAATTCATCGAAACTCCCGGAGTACGCAAGATTTCTATGTGTCAGGCAACCGATACGGCGTCGGCAACGTCTAACAGATTGGAGTCTGCTGAATGGCATGTCGGCTCCGAACTATAACCGGGTGCCAGCTCACCGCGGAACAGGTGCCTTAATCCCTCACGTAAGCTGTAACAGATGCTGAATAATTTCCAGCCAACGTTCTCGACTGAATACCAGATCGAAGTCTTCGCCCCGCCAAACAAGGTGTGGGACTGGCTGAGCCGTGTAGATCTGTGGGCAAGTTGGCGTCACGATGTTTCTTCGGCTTACTGGGTAAAGGGAAGCGGTGAGAAAGGCAGATTGAAGTGGCGACTGCGAAACCTGATCGGATTCACCGCCGATGTGGCCATCTGGAAGCGAGAGCGTGAGATGAGGTGGGAGGCCGTCAGCTATGGAACCAGAGTGATCCACGACATCCGGTTAGACGGTAACCACAGGGGCACCAATGTGAGGCTCTCAGTTACTGGAAAAGGTGGGCTGCTCAGATTCTTCGCAACTCGGTCGATCTTTTCTCACCAGTTGAACCGATCCAACGAGATTTGGCTTGGGGCTCTCAAGACCAAGCTAGAAGCCGGTAAGGACGATTCAACCTCACCACCGCCCAGTTTTAGTAATCCGTTCAAGAACAACGTCAGTTTACCTTCGGAACTTGGCAAGTTCGACCGATAGCTGACTAAGAATCTCTGTGTCCTGTAACCTTCGCGCCGGTCCGTTGAATCAACTGGACCATGGCGTCTGATTGAGTCCGGCTGCCGGCAGCCCCCGTTGCCAGAGTCGATAGCAGATTAAGGGTGAGAAATGATTCTTGGAGTAGCCGGTCTAGTTTCGGGTGACTGGCGCAGCATTGACGCCGATACGCTTCAGAACGCTAAGAACCTTGACTTCAAGACGGTGCAGATACGCGCCGATGATCCCGCGTCGGCTACGGATGACGAGATCGCTCGAGTTGCCGGACTTTACGAAGAGTTCGGATTTCCGATGGCGCAGTCGGTTGGCAACTACGGAAACGGCCTTTGTTCGGACGAGGACACAGAGCGAGCGTCCGCTATTCGGTTCGTCGAAGAGATGATCAAGTTCAGCGCAAAGCTCGGCTGCCCGAACACCTATTTTCGGCCTGGCAGCATGAACAAATCCGGCGCGTGGCTTCCGCATCCTGAAAACAGGTCTGAGGATGTGTTTGACAGGCTGATCGACAGTGGAAAGCAGGTCTGTCGGGTTGCTGAGTCCGAAGGAGTCGAGCTTGCTATTGAGGGCGGCGTTGTGTCGCCGGTCTACTCGGCTCAGAGGGTTCGAGACCTGATCGACGCTGTCGGATCGCCCGCGCTGAAGTTCAACATGGACCCGGTCAATTTCATAGGTTCAATCGAACAGGCTTACGGCAATACCGAGCTACTGAATGGGTTCTACGAGCTGTTGCCAGACCGTATTCTCGGCGCTCACGCGAAAGACTTCACTTTGATCGAATCGCTTCTGCCTAAATTCGAGGAGTCGATCATTGGCCAGCCGGCAAGCATGCTTGACCAGGCGACTTTTTTGCACGGCATGCAGCGTGTTTGTCCCGATGCCCACATACTGATCGAGCATCTACCGGATGACAAGGTTCCGATCGCCGCCAAGGGAATGAAGCGTGAAGCAGAGCAGGCGGGGATTGTCTGGGACTAATTTGTGGCAACGAACCAGGTGAATTTTGACTACAGAATCAGGAGGCTTGAATGCCGGTTGACTTGAGCGAAAAACGAATGATCGTGACCGGTGGCGCTACTGGGATTGGCCGAGCGGTTGCGATTCGATCTGCGGCGTACGGAGCGAAGGTCGCTGTGTTCGATGTGAATGATGGGGATGGACAGGAGACCATAAACGACATCGCAGAAGCCGGTGGTGAAGCTCGCTACTGGCACGTTGATGTGCGTGAGGGCAGCGAGGTCTCACAGTCGGTTTCGGAAGCCAACGACTGGATGGGCGGTGTCGACATACTGGTTCACCTCGCCGGAGTGCTGCAGGGAGCCGCCGTGGAGATCGACGAATTTCCCGAGGAGACATGGGACACG
>JAJCYX010000156.1 GCA_029262715.1 Chloroflexota bacterium | reverse complement strand
CTCGCCCCGCCACCTGCTCGCGATCAGTGAGCGATAACCTCGAATGGATCCTCCCCGCGCTCGCCAGCCCGATCGTTTACACATTGGTGACGATCGGCGATAAGCGGGTGCTGTCCGTGCTGAAGCTGAACCTCGGCAGCTTCTACCTGTTTGTCGGCACAACTCAGTTAATCATTTCTGCATTCATCCTCGTGATTCTTGGCTGGCCTTCAGCGCCACTCAATGCCATTGCAGCATCGTACGGCGCTGGGTTCCTCTGGGGCGCAGGGCTGATGTTGATGTTCTTTGTGCTCCAGCGCGAAGAGGTTTCGAGAGTCACACCTGTGTGGCAGAGTTCACCGGTGTTCGTGGCGGTGCTCGCAGTCCTGTTCCTTGACGAATCACTTGCCTGGTACGGCTGGGTTGCGGTGTTGTTGGTCGTCTCAGGAGCTGTCGCCGTTTCGATTGACCTCGGCCGCAGTGGGTTGGACGCATTCAGAGTGTGGCCGACGTTCTTCATGCTGATAGCAGGTGCGGTAATTATCGCCTTCGCTCAGCTGTTGCTGAAGATTGGGTCGGACGATCTTGATGTCTGGCGAAACATGGCGTTTCGTGGCGCGGGACTGTTCACTTCACTGGCGGCACCGTGGGCACGTCCGCCCTATCCCGCTCGACTACTGGCATGGCTGCGCACACCGGGGAACTCGGTATCTCTCGTGCTATCCGAGTCGATCGGGCCGTTTATTGGGAACCTGTTTCTGCTAATGGCTATTGCTACAGGTCCGGTTTCGCTTGTGAGCGCTCTGTTTGGGACGCGACCGATCTGGGTACTTGGGATGACGTTGCTGCTGGGTGTGTTCGCCCGCCAGTTCATCAGCGAGCGAATTACTGGAAGGGACCTGGCTCTAAAAGCGGTTGCGACGAGTGCGGTTGTGGCCGGTATCGTAATCATTTCCGTTGGTTGATGCAGCTAGCTGCGTTTACCGGTGTTTCATTGGTGGCGCCAAATGAGAGCGGTTGTTGTTTCGTTCTTCTGCTGCGAAAGACCGATTGTCCTGACGAGTCGTCTTGCTGAGCAGGAAACCCTTCTCCTTCGATCAGAAAACACGACCGCTGCACGAGCCCCAAAAAAAGCCCGCACCGAAGTCGGTGCGGGCTTTTTTTGGTCGACGGTAATTCAGCTGCCGTTTTCTAGCTTCTGCTTCGCCATCTCAAGTCCCCGATCGTATATGCCACCGATCATCCCAACGGCCTCTTCTTCAGGAATTCCTGCGGCTGTGAAGTCTGCATTCCAGAGAATCCTGGAACCTGCGCCGCTTTCTTCCACCTTGATGCTGCCTCGGAAGCCGGTCATGGGCATCACACCGTCTCGTACGGTGTATTCGTATAGACGCGCATCATCATCCTGGTTGAGGATGTCTTCGTAAAACTTCGTTCCATCCTGCATGGTGCAAGACCTTGTCAGTCCGTCGTCAGTTGTCTCGCTCTGGGCGAGCGCGGGAACCCATGCTGAGATTCCTCCGGTATCTCCGACAAGATCCCAGACCTGTTCAGGTGATGCCTGGATTTCGATGCTTTTCTGTACTGAACCCATCTATCTGCCTTTCGCGTCCCTCACTTGAAGTGAGTACCAACGAGAGTTGGATGACACGAACGGTCGATGCGATCAACAAATTCAGAGAGCCGGTCGAGTGTTGCGCCACGGAAGCGCCATCTCGAGCGCCGCGGAAGCCCTTAGCACGGAGATTTCGTCACCGAACCTGCCTGCGATCTGCATTCCGACGGGTAGACCATCAGCGAAGCCGCACGGAACGGACGCAGCGGGATGGCCGGTCATGTTGAAGATGTAGGTGAACGGGAAGATGCCGTATGCGGAATCGACCTTCATCCCGGCGACCTCAGTCGGGCGCTTACCGGGCTCAAACGCAGTGACCGATGTTGTGGGTGTGGCAACCAGGTCGTAGCGTTCAAACAGGGAGTCGATCTTCATTCGCAGTTCGTTGACCGTGCGCAATGCTGATGCGTACTCGTGTGCTGTGATCGCCTTCCCCTTGCTCAAAACCTCTTGCACCCCGGCGGTCAGCAACTCCGGTGAATTCTCAAGCATGTGGCCAAATTGCACGTAGGCGTTTGCTCCAAAGATGCTCCAGAAGCGGTCTGCATATTCGTAGCCAAGAGTGATGTCCGCCTCTTCGACGTGAGCACCGTTATCTGAGAGCGCTGTTAGGCCTTTTTTCACCTGCTCAAGTACATTAGGGCCGATAGCGCCGTAGCCAAAGTCGGGTGAAAAGCCGATTCGCATTCCCATCACACCGTTGCCACTGTCTGATGAGAAATCGGGTGGCTCGGAGCGAAGAAACTGCTGCGGATCTTCTGGATGAGGTCCTGAGATTGTCTGTAAAAGCAAGGCAGCGTCCCGAACATCGTTGGTCATCGGCCCGGATTGCGAGAACTGATTGGCGTCTGGCCGACCTAGACCGCGTGCTCGTGGGACCCTGCCATTTGTCGGCTTCATACCGAACACTCCGCAGAACGATGCCGGTATGCGAATCGACCCGCCACCGTCGCTGCCTATAGCCAACTGACACATGTCCGAAGCCAGCGCTGCCGCCGAGCCGCCAGATGAGCCCGCCGTGGTCATGTCGAGATTCCATGGATTCCTGCATGGCCCTCGCACATCGTTGTCGGTCACGGTGCCCATGTGAATGGCGATCTCAGGAGTATTCGTTTTGCCGGCGATCACCATTCCCGCCGACCGTATTCTTTCCACCACGACCGAATCGAACTCCGGAATTTCGTTTTCGAAGAACCGGGAGCCGAGGGTCGTTCGGATACCGGTAGTCGCTTCGATGTCCTTGATGCCTATGGGAATGCCGTCGAGAGGGCCACGAAGGGCACCAGACATCAAACGAGCCTCGGCCTCTTTTGCAGCGACCAACGCCTGTTCATGCGCGACGGTGATGAATGCGCCAACGGTTGGATCAAGCTGTGCTATGCGGTCCAACGTTGCTTTGCACAGTTCCACGGGCGACAGTTTTTTCTGCGCGATTAGCGCCGCCTGTTCGCGAGCCGGCAGCCGCAGAATATCGTCGAGCTCACCTTGCGTCATTTGCTAAACAATCTGGTTGAGCAGTTCAGTCTCGCCACGTGAGAGTCTGCCGAGGTTTTCGAGCAGA
>JAJCYX010000155.1 GCA_029262715.1 Chloroflexota bacterium | reverse complement strand
TCCTGCGGCGCATCAAGATAGCAACGTCAGCAAAGGTCGAGTCTCGCCACGCACCATCTTCGTCCCGGACCTTGAACGCACCCTCGCCGGCAGCCACTGCGATAGCCGAAATCTCCTCGAACTCAAGGCGGCGAGCACCGGTCGCGTTGGCATCTCGCTCGCCACCAAACCAGTGGACGGGCGTACCGACGTGCTCTGCTTCTTCTTTCTGTAGCTCTTCGGTCCAGTGCAGGTCGCGGTGTCGTGCCTGGCCCTCTGACTCACCCTCCTTCATCCAGCCGGAGAAAACGGTGTTGACCCACTTCAGGATGCCGGGCAGCGAGCGATGGTTCTCGCTGAGCGGGAGGTTGTCGCCAGATGCCGCAACCTGTGTTGAAAAGCTGCCGGACGAAACGGGATCGGCTCCCCGGAACCGGTAAATAGACTGTTTCGGGTCTCCCACGATGAAGAGACTGCCTGGCCGAAGCTTCCCGCTGTCTGTCTCGGCAAGGAGTCGCAGCAGCTCGATTTGCACAGGATCGGTGTCCTGGAACTCATCGACGAGGATGAATTGGAACCGGTTGCGAAGGCGCTCCCTCGCGTCGATGCTGCCGCGGAGCAACCTGTTTGCCAGCACCATCTGATCGTGGAATGTGAGCCGGCCCTCTCTGTGCCGATGCTGAGCGTAGTCGAGTGCGAAGTCGGAAGCGGCTGTTAGCAGTGTTGCGAGTGTGTCCCGCCTTAACGCTGCAAGCGCGACGTCGATCTCAGATTGCAGTGATTCGAGCATGGAGCGCAGTCGTTCCAGCGCAGCCTCACCGCCCGTTGCCCGCGCCCATTTCGCCTTCGAGCCTTTGTTCTTGGGCTTCAATGTCGGCCACTCTGCGAAGTCTGATGAAGGGAGATCACCTGAGTCACCAGCCAGGGAGAGCATGGACCGGATCTCAGGCTCGACCTGGTTGTTCACAAAGCGGCACATTGTGTCGTCGGGGTCGGGCGCTGCGGCAACGATCTCCCTGGCGTGCGCAAGCGTTTCCGCGAGGCGCGAAGTGGCGATTGTCGGTAGCTGCCTGACGCCGACCGCGAATATGCCCGGCTGAAGGTGCTGATGCAGCTCACCGAGGTCGTGCGCAAGCTGGCGCAACAGGTCGATCGGGTTCCGAATGCCAAGGCGGTTTGCGATGCCAAGCGCGGGAGCGAGGTACGTGTCCGATTCGATGCGCTCCGTGAACCAGTCGCTCCAGCGGCTGTCGAACTCGACCGCTGCCTGGATGTCGTCGAGCGGATCGATCACGGGAGGAAGCCCGATCTCGAGCGGCTGTTCCCTGAGCATGGTGAGCGCGAATGAGTGGATAGTCTGGATGGCGACCGCGTCCAAGCCGTCAGCCACGGTGGCGATGTGCGCCTGCTTTACCGGGTCCTGCTCTTCGGCTGCTAGCGTTTCAAGAGCCGCTCTTAGCCGAGACCGCATCTCGAACGCAGCGGCGCGGGTGAAGGTGATGGCCGCGACCTGGTCTGGCTCTGCGGTCTTTGTGACAAGAAGCTCGATCAGCCGTGTCACCAGCGCGTTTGTCTTGCCGGTGCCTGCACCCGCTTCGAGATAGAGGTTTTCTTCAAGGCGACTTCGGACCTGTTGGCGAGTTAGCTCGTCAGGCCAGCGACCGTTTGTTGAAGTGCTCATTCCGCACCTCGTTCTTCGCCAAGTGCAAGGTCGAAGTACTGTGCGAGCCGCGGGTCGTTGGAATGGGCCTGCAACATCCGCTCACGCCGTGAGTTGGCAGGGCAGACGCGGTTGAATTCGCAGTAGCCGCAGTTCTCGAACGAGTCACGCCTTCGGCCACCGGGGTTAGGCGGGAAGTGGCCATCTTCGCTTGTGCCCTTGAGCGATTCCAGCACGTTTCGCAGGCGTTTCTCGGCGAAGGCAGGGTCGAACTCATCCGGCCCGGGGATGATGCGCTGTCTGCGATCCGCCACGAACCAGTAGCCCGCGTCGGTTTCGCCTGCCGGTGACCTGAACTGCTGGACCGCTTTCGAGTAGAGGGCGAGTTGCAGATGACGCCCACGGTCAACCGGGTCTTCCTTTAGCTTCGTGTAGCTGCCGGGGCCGCCGGTTTTGTAGTCGAGCACGTAGAAACTGCCGTCTGAACGGCGTTGGACTCGATCGATCACACCGGCGAATTGCAGAACGGTGGAGTCTTCGAGCGTGATTTCGAATGGTGGGAGAAGCTGCTCGGACGGCGTTGCGCTGCGACGACCAAACGACAGCTCTGCGTCCGATGGCGTGGAGCCTGCGGATTCAAGCGTCTTCTCCGCTTCAAGCCATCGTCGTAGCTGCCTGCGAATCTCAGTGGTCTCAAGCTGCCACACTCGGCCGGATGCTCCCGGCTCTTTACGCTGCCAGTCCTCGACAACTTCGCTCATCGCCTTGTCCAGCGTCTCACCGCCTTGCGGGCGATTATCTGCGATTCGGAGTTTCAGGTACGTCTCGAGCACGGCGTGGATGAAGGTTCCCCTTCGGTCCGGCGCCATGTGGAACGAGTCGTCCTCACGCACGCCGGGATCGACCTTCAGCACGTAGCGGAAGAGGTAGCGGAGCGGGCAAGTTGCGAACGATTCGATTCTGCTGGCCGATAGCACTTCGCTGCTTTCCGATAGCGGTTTGCTGCCAATGGCCGGAACCGCTGTGGCTGACGAAGAAAGATCGCCGGACCATGCAGTGAACGATTTGCCGTAGCGTCCGCCCTCAAGCAACAGCGCGGCTGGAACGCCTGAGTCCGGGTCGTTCTCAAGCCAGTGTGCGTTTCCGGCTGGCTGCTGTTCCACATGCCGTCGTACGCTCGCCACTTCGTACTCGTGGCTGTCTGAAAATGTGCTCCCACGGGCGTATTCGGCAATGCTAACGCCAGAAATCTTTTCAGGTTGTTTCAGCAGATCGCCTGCCTGCAGTGATTCGTTTCCCTCGCGTTTCCGTACCTGCTCGATTAGCCACTGCGCCGGGCCTGCTTCGCCGGACCCCGGACCGCTTGAGCGAGACCAGTAGAGCGTTGCGTTTTCACCGCTCATGAGCGCAGTCAGGAACTGTCGGCGTCGTTGGTCTTTTCTTACGCCGGACAACCGCAGAGCTGTTCCGAACCGGTTGTTTAGCTCGTTTCGTACATGGTCCGGCAGCAGCGGATCGGCGGTGTCTGGCGATGGGAAGGTGCCGTCCGTCATGCCGACTACGTGGACGTGGCTGAAGTCGGTAGCGACTGCGTCCTGGATGCTTGCGACGAACACACCTTTGCCGAGGTTGTTTGCTCCGGCGCGTGTGTCTGATAGTTCACGAATGACGATAGCTGTGAAGCGGTTGAGGTCGGGCTGCGACGAGCCCAGGTGGTCGAGGTCACGGATGCGAGTGAGAAGTGTGCGGACGCGGTCCGCTGAGTCGGTTGTTGCCGATTTTTCCGGCGCATGTAGATAGCGGTCGACTATTTGACTGAGCCAGTCTGCCCACGCTCCCCAGCTAGCGGCCTCACCCGGCGACTCAAGGTCCACTGCCAGCAGACCGACGAGTTCACTAAGGTCTGTTGCCTGATTTGCTTCGTTTGACAGCGATTCTGCTGCCTGCGTTTCGCTCTCGTCTGATGCTGAGTCATCACCGTGACGCTCGATCTGCGCGGCCCTGAAACGCCTCGAACTTGCGAAGTGTCCCAACTGATGTTTCCAGCTTTCGACGCCGCCTGTGACGCGGGCCGTCTTGCTGATCCTGTCCCATTCCACTCCTCTGACGGGCTGGCCAGAAACTGGGTGCTGCACCGGACATGTTGCCAGCCAGTCGCCAACATTCTGTCGGGCAAAATCGGTGGTGGCGATCTGGAGAATCCCGCTCACGAATCGACCGGTCGACGACGCGATCAGCGGCTCCTGCGGTGGGCCTGAGACCGGGATCCTGGCGAGTTCGAGGGCGGAACGGATGCGGCTTGCATACGATGGGTTACCGTAGAGGACTGCTATTCGGTTGAACCTGATGCCGGTTGCGGCCTCGGCAGCGATTCGCTGGACCAGCCCGGCGATCTCTGACCTCGCGTCCAGTGCGCTAACAGCTTCCGGCACGGGTATTTCGTCGGGTGTTGTGGTCTCGAACGTGAAGTCGAGCGCGTTCGATAGTAGAGCGTCGCTTCTCTCATCACCGGTCGTCCCAACAAGCACCGCCGAGCCTTGTTGAGTAGTGAGCGTTTTCCAGAGAGCAAGGTACTGAGAGGCAGGCGTTGCGACCGCCAGTACGACGAGTTTGCCGATCGCAAGTTGTGCCTCTGGAGTTTCGAGTACCCCCGACTGTAGTGTCTCGACGGCCCATGCCGAGACCTGTGTCCTGTCGAACAGGTTCTGCTCTTGCTTCAGTCGTTGGTAGACGTTCCATATATTGCCGACAGCCAACGTCACCTCGCCGGGTTCCGAAAGCTGGTCGAAGGAGACGGGAGAGTCGCCCTGTTCGGCCTCGATCTCGCTGAGGCTTCGCTGCAGCGCTGCGAGAAATGACGGCTGGCCTGTGAGTTCGGATAGAGGGCCGCTGAGATCGCCAGATGCGACGCACTCGGTCACGGCCTGCCGCACCAACTCGGTTCCTTCAAGCCTGGTTAACGAGCGTCCGTCGTGCGCGTCTTTTCTGCTCTGCGCTAAATGATCGGCGAGGTCTTCGATGCGCATGAACTCGACGTTAATGAGGCCGTTGGCGGCAAGTGATCTGCGCAGGTAGAAGCTGGAGTAGTAGCTGGGCGTGACAACGGTCACTCGCTGCAGAGGATTGCCTGACTTTGCCCCGGCGATTATCTCTCGCAGTCTGCCGACTAGCCTTTCACCGTCGAGCGGGAGCGTTCGGCTGGCGGCGGGCTGTGTCACTTACTGGCACCCTCGGAGAACTGGACGGGCTGGGGAATCTGGCGTTGCAGATGGGAAGAGATGGTACCCCCGGTGAGACTCGAACTCACGCATCTGGCTTCGGAGGCCAGCGCTCTATCCACTGAGCTACGGGGGCACAAGGCTACATTCTAGTTGAGGATGGGAACAGCAGGGGATCGGGCAGCCAGCCGCGTTTGCCGCGTGCGGCGTTTTCAGCGGCACAGCCGCGTTTCTCCTCCGTCATCCTGACCCGGGGTACCCGCTAGCGGGACGAGGGCATGAGCAGCGTGCCGCGTTATCTGGCGTCGCACGGTTACGCGATATATTCAGGATCACGGGCGCGTAGGTGCCTGTATGCCGCGGTGACGACAAGAATTGGGTTTGAGTTTGCCCGCTACTGAAAACGCGGCAAGCCGTCCGGGTCCTTCGCACCCGCTCAGGACGAAGGTGGCACAGCCATTTTTTCATCTTGCGGCAACTTGTGACGCACCGGAAAACGCCGCACGCTGCACCCACCCTCTAACTCCCTCCCT
>JAJCYX010000154.1 GCA_029262715.1 Chloroflexota bacterium | reverse complement strand
CTGATCGTCTTTGGTGCGCTTGCTGTGCTGATTCCAGCAGCAGGTGGGGCTTACACGATCTATCGGAGACGAGCGCTCTCCTGAGGCCTGTTTAGACGGGTTGCTTGCACTCATCGGAAAACCCGTTAATTCGAGGGATTCCAGTACGAAACGAGAGCCGCTGAGAGAGTAAATCAACTTGGCTCTCAGAAAAAGTGAGCCACGTGGGTCTGGATATTTTGACTGAGTGAATGGCGGGTGGTTCGGCCGCATGATATCTACTAGTGTCAGTAAGTGTAGTTACCTCAAATAGACGCAATAAATACGAAAGATTTCACACCTTGAAGCTAAGTTCCGAGGAACAGTTGCTGATTGCGTGCGCACCTTCAAGTGACTCGCAAGATGTCACTCGTGCCGCAGGCATGATTGGCAATGGTTCCATCTCATGGGACCGGCTCATGGAGTTGGCACACTGGCACCGAATGACCGGAATGCTTTACGCATTCCATCGGGACAATGCGTCTATCGAGTTGCGTGAAGACCATGCTGCCCACCTTCGTGAGCACTACACCCACACGTCAATTCGCACTCTATATATCCGTGCCGAGTTCAAGCGAGCGGTGCAGGCATTGCAGGCTGAGAATATTGATGTGATGGCTCTGAAGGGTGTTGCCCTTCTCGACTGCGCCTACAAGGACTCTGGAACCCGCGAGATGGCGGATATCGACCTTCTAGTGAAACCGGAGTCTGCAGACCGGGCGCAGGAGATTGTGCAGGGTCTCGGTTACGACCCTGTTGGAACCGAGGCGGTGCAAGAGCGTACTCGTGACAACCACAGGCATCTGCCAAAGCTTCACGACCACAACCGAGAGCTGTCGTTTGAGGTACACACGCACATCGTTTCGAGCGATAGCCCACTTCATTTCGATATCGATACCGTCTGGCAGCACGCGAAACCAGCCACGTTGCACGGGGTGGATGTCCTGGTTCCTTCACCGGAACACATGTTGCTGCACCTGTCCTTGCACTTCTTCCTTGACCGCCGGTTCACAAGCGGCTCAAGCCTGAAGCAGCTGAACGATGTCGCCGGATACGTGGGATCTGAACAGCACCGCATCGACTGGGATTTCTTCTTACAGGAAGTGAAGACTTACAACCTCGGCGGACCGGTCTTCATAGTCTTGTCTACGGCTTCAAGTCTGCTGGAAGTGGACATTCCAGCTCATGTGTTGGAAGAACTGAGGCCGAACGGCTATTCGGAGAAGATGGAAGAGCTGTTCATACGCCAGCGAGTGCTACAACCGAAGGCGCTGACGGCCACAGAGCTTGTGCCGCACGCGTCTGTCTACACGCTCCGAGCGATGCTGAAAGGCGTGTTCCGTAGAGTTGCGCCAAGTAACCAGTACATGGAGACGCACTACGGCACAGACGCTATCGATGCGCCTGCGAGTACCCGGATGAAGCGTAGCGGCGAGTTATTTAAAAGAGGGTTTGGGTATGCCCGGAACCCGCTTCGACTCTGGCAAGAGGTCCGAGTGGACCGATGGCTTCACTCTCATTCGCGTGGTGAAGCACTAACAGGAAACGACAAACACCGGTCTGGTTGATCCTCTACTTCGGCTGGAAGGCTAATTCGGATGAATTCTACGATTGGGACCGCGAATGACCGCCTGGGGACTGTTATGGCAGACAACGCTGAAATAGGAAAACTTGTGACAGTGCCGACGGATGTGATTCTCCAGGAGCTAGGAGACGAGATCGTTGTGGCCAACCTGGACACCGGCGTTTACTTCGCGCTGAATGAGGTTGCTGCAAGGACATGGGCGCTCCTGAGAGAGGCTCCGAGCATCGACGCGGTCGTGAGCAGCCTGTTTGACGAGTACGAAATTGACGAAGAGACCTTGAAGACCGATGTGACGGCGCTGCTAGAACAGTTTCAGCAGCACGGCCTGATGCAGATCAATCGTGCTTAAGCTCATTTCCATATTCAGGTCAGGACCGGGTGACTGGATTCGACTGGTACAGGCGTACCTGTGGCTTTTCCGTGCGAAGCGCCTGATGAAGCGCGCCAGGGGAAACCAGTGGCTGATCAATGAACGTCAGTCACAGACCGCACCGGGCACGGGGTCAGATGCGACCGATGAAGATTGGAACCGGATCAAAAAGCGAGTTGCGGCCGTCAGTCGAGCTTCGCGCTATCCCGTTTCATGGGCGTTCTGCTTGCAACGTTCCTTCGCTCTCAGAGAGTGGCTTGCGAAGGACGGAATCCTTACCGAGGTGAAGTACGGGGTCAGAAAACGCGATGGCTCATTCGATGCTCATGCGTGGGTCGTATACGACGAAAAGATCATCAACGACTCGGTAATGCACATCTCTACATTCGCCGTCCTCAAGACGCTCGATGACTACGGGCAGGGATCTACTGAAGAGGTGCGGGACGCACTTCTTACTTCAAAGTCGGTTGGCGTCACTGATAGCGAAAACGCAACCAGGCCTGCCTGATCTGACATTTAGATATGAGTGCAATAGCAGCAATATTCAACCTCGACGGAGCGCCTGTCATTGAACAGCAGGTCCGTTCTATGACGGACGCCGTGGCTCACAGGGGACCGGACGGAACTGGTGTGTGGACATCGGGTGCCGTGGGTCTTGGCTCATGCCTGCTGAAGACGACCCCTGAGGCGGCTTTCGAGCAGTTGCCTCTTGTTGCCGAGGATGGACGTTACGCGGTTGCGTTCGATGGCCGGATAGACAATCGGCGGGAACTTGCGCAGGCGCTCAAGATCGATGCCTCGACTCTACCGACCGTCCCCGATTCGGCGTTTTTACTGGCTGCCTACCGCAAATGGGGCAAGGAGTGCGCAGACAGGGTCATCGGTGATTTCGCATTCGCAATCTGGGATTCGACGTTACAAGAGCTGTTCTGCGTCCGTGACCCGCTTGGCGTACGAATGCTGCACTACTACTGCAATGGCAAAAGGTTCATTGCCGCTACCGAAGTGGCACAGATTCAGAAACTGGTCAGCACAGACCTTGATACTGACTCGATTTCGATGTTCCTCGACGTCCGCAGCGTGCCGTCCGATCGCACGTTTCTGAAGGGGATAAAGAAGCTTCCTGGCGGCTGCCAGATGACGGTTTCGGCAGCGGGCGCAAAGGTTGCCACCTACTGGAACCCCGATCCTTCGGACCTTCTCAAGCTGAAGGACCCCGGTGAATATGAAGAGCGATTTCTTGAACTGTTCAAGGAGTCTGTAAGAGCCAGGATGCGGAGCGTTGGCCCTGTTGCGGTCTCATTGAGCGGCGGAATGGACTCATCATCGGTGCTTGCCGTCGGTGAGCACATGCGTCGCACCGATTCGCCTGAACTGCCCGAACTCCGTTACTACTCCAACGTCTATAGCGGCATGGAACTTGTCGACGAGAGCGAGTACATCCGAGACACGGTGGCCATGTACGGCACCCCCGGAAAGATGATTGAGTCCGGAAGCTTTGACGATGAGAGTCTTAGCGATTCACCGCTCGGACTGAAGCGTGCGGAACCGTACATTGCGCCTCACGAAGAGAGCCACCGAAGGCTCTTTACCGAGGTGAAGAACAATGGCATCAGGACATTCCTCACCGGCCTTGCGGGTGATGAGGTGTTCACAGTGGGACCAGGCTATCTAACTGATATATTTCGAACCTTTGATTTCGCGGCAGTGAAGCGAGAACGCAGATATTTCAACCGTCGCGCCTGGATTAACGCAGTGGGTGCCGCCGCATCTTCCGCATTGCCTTTTGGAGGTAGGAGAGAAGAAGAACCGACGGTCGATTGGCTGAGTGATAAAGCTCGGAAGTCTGTGATGTCGGTTGAGCCAGGTGACTGGTATTGCGAACGGGAGTTCAGAAGCCACCACGCACGGGATGTTGAAGGCTGGATACAGATGCGAGGTGGGCTGGCTGGCTACGTGTGGACCGATGTGACCGTTGCGGAGTACGAGATTGAGGCTCGACACCCGTTCATGGACCGGCGGCTGGTTGATTTCCTGGTATCGGTTCCGGCCGATGTGAAATACCGCTTCGGTTACAACAAGCGGGTGCTGCGCAGGGCCATGAAAGACATCCTGCCTGAGTCGGTCCGTAACCGGCGGTACAAGACCGATTTCTCGTCCCTTTTCGATGCGAAGTCGACGCAGACGGAAGTGGCTGAGAATACGGAGATTTTTCGATCGCCTGTTCTGGCTGAGCTGGGACTTGTCGACTCTGTTCAGCTCCAGCAGGCATGGTCCGAGTATTTGAGCTCGGCGAACCGCGTTGGAAGCGAACGGCGGACAGCGCTCTGGGCGGCAATAACGCTCGAGCAATGGCTCCGCCAATATATGGTTGATGACGGAAACGAGAACGAAATTGGAGCGTTCCCGTCACAACGTGGTTAAAGACTTTGTTGCGCAGCAGCAAAATAGGAGGTGCGAAATAAAGAAAAGCTACACTTCGCCAGCGGTGAGTGCTATTGGCACCATCGCGGTGAAAACCCTTCAACTCCCTAATAAGGAGTTCGGTGTCGGTGACGTCTTCACATTCTCGAATCAACCAACTTGTGTTGAGGGCGTGAACTGCGAAGACACCTCCGCCTAAGGTGGCGGTTTCTGTTAGCAATAACGGGAGCTGCTTTCGCCTGGTAACAGGCAAATTGCGAGTCCGGGGACGGGACTGTTTTCATAACGCTCCAGAGCCCGACCCCGGCTCGCCTATTAACAGAACGTTTATACCGATGATACGTTTGTCTCTTCCCGGACAGACAAACATGTGTAGAATCTGTGAACAATTCAATGGGCCTGATAGTAGGCGCTAGAAAATGTAACTGTTCAAGTACCTGATAGGGACTCCCGGCCATACTCTTTCAGGTGGTTCAACGACGTTCGTTCCGATTAAGTTCCGTTGTAGCGGGAGAAATAGATATGCAGAATGTTGGGCTTAAAAAGAAGAGCTACACGTCACCTTCCATGGCAGTGATTGGTTCTATCGCTGAAGAGACGAAAACCGGCTGGTGGTGGAGAAAAGAGTCAGGTCCTGGTGACCAGTACATCATGACCGACCCGGCTTCCTGCTTTGACAGCAAGTGGTGGAGCAACTGCGAGGATGCATCGGCTTAAAGCTGATGTAGCTCGTGGTCGGTTAAGATCCGACCGCACCTTTTCAAATGAGTGCGATGCTGTCTTACCGGCGCCCGACGGCTGGTCCCCCAACATCCTGAGGAGACCGCGACACACGTGTACCACTATCGCGTTTATGGCCGTGATGTCGAGTCGAACGTCGGGATCCCCGGTTTTCAGCAAACTGAGAGTAGTCGCAGCGACATCTCTGTCGTTTGGCCTGATGTTTCAGATAAATATCCTGGCCTCGACGAAGCGACTGCAATATACAGAAGCCACTACCACCCCGCTGAAGGCGGCGAGAAGCCCTTTGCCCTGTTCAAAACAGAGGAAGGCTTCGTTGTGCGTTGGAACGATATCTGTGATTTCGAAATCTCCGGAGACGGATCACGGATAGTTTGCCATCCCTGGCAGAACGTTCCATGGGGTGAGGTAAACCCGTTCATTCAAGGCCGAATGTTGCCTCTTGCGCTCAATTTCCAGGGCGCTGTTACTCTGCACGGCGCGGCGGTTGAGGTCGATGGCGGTGTAGTTGCCCTTCTTGGCACATCCGGCACTGGCAAATCGACGCTTTCTGCCAGTTTCCACGCACTAGGCTACACGCTGGTTGCCGATGACCTTGTAGCTGTATGGCAGGACGGCGATGAGCCTACGGTCGAGTGGGGCCCAAATCACGTTCGGCTAGATGAACATTCGATCAATTTCATCACGAGCCAGCTATCTGAGCCGCTAAAGGCCGAGCCTGACTACGACAAGACGAGGGTGACGCTCAGGCAACCGCTTGCCGATGTTTCAGATGGCGCACCGTTACGCACGATCTATCTGCTAGAACGGGTCGAAGCCGGTGAGCTAGAAGGCCCGGAAATCGTGGAACTGTCATCCGTCAATGCGCTACCTGCGATCATGCACGGAATCTCGAACAATTCCATACTTGAGAAGAAGCGACTTGCCGAGCAGTTCGGTCTGATTACGCAGATGTTGAACAGGGTTCCGGTGAAGCGCCTGCGGTATCCATCAAGCTTTGAACTGCTCCCTGAAGTCTGCAAAGTAGTAAACGCCGATCGATAGGCTGTGAACTACAGACGACAGACATCGCTGTACTTCTTTGAGTCGGACATTGCAGCGGCTGCTTACAGCCG
>JAJCYX010000153.1 GCA_029262715.1 Chloroflexota bacterium | reverse complement strand
ATAGGCGAAGGTGGCAAGTGTCCGATCAGTAACCAGTGGTTGACACACCCTGCCAGGATGGTAACGATAACCGGGCGTTGATGAACCTCTAAAAATGGCGGGTTCTGTCCGGAGGAATAATGTCTATAGCAATTAGAGTTGCAAATGTCGACGATTCAGAAGGTATCGCCCAGGTGTGTGCGGCGGCTTTCTCGGAGCTTGAGGAGCGGCAACGGATCAGGGTACCAATCGCGGATATAGACATAGCTCGGCGCATGGTATCTTCGAAATTCACTGAGCCGGATATTTATCGGGTGGTAGCCGAATCATCTGGAATAGTTGTCGGATTCGCCTTTCTCGATCTTCGCGAGGATATCGGCCAGATTGGTCCGATTGGGGTAAGTCCGGCAACCCAATCGAAAGGTGCTGGCAAGGAATTGGTGGCGGCTGCGCTAAGGCACGCGGACAAACAAAAAGTTCCGACGATCACCCTGGGGACCGGTGCCGGTAACCACCTGAACCTCGCGCTCTACTCGCAGATGGGGTTTGCGTGCCTGGCTCTAATGGCGGCGTTTACCGGTGACAAGGCCAATTACCGTCCAACTGACAGAATTATCAGATCAATGGCTATCGACGATGTTGATCAGTGTGTCCAACTGTCGATATCAGAGCATGGATACTCAAAAGGCGCCGAGATCAGGCAATCTATTAGTCAAGGGAGTGGGCGGGTTGTTGAATTGGCAGACCAGATCACGGGATACACGACTGGGATCAATTTCTTCGGTCATTCAGTAGGACGGGCCAACGACGACCTCACCGCATTGATTGCTACGGCAGAAAGTTACGGGAAACCGGGGTTCCTGGTTCCGGCGAGTAACAACGAGTTGATGAGGTGGTGTCTCGGAAACGGACTCAGGATTTCATATCAGGCGATTTTGATGGTTCGTGGCGAACTCCCGAAAGCCGTAAACAGCTACCTGCCACATATCTGAGTTGCGCATAGCAGCATCGACTATTTACAGAATCTGACTACCCCTTGCTTGCGCAGCCGCCATCTACGTTGATGATCCAGGCAAGGGTTATTACGGACGCAGGCATTTGTTTGAGCTGTCCGTAGGTTCTGTTACCGTGATCCCTCTTGGCTTAATAGACGGTCGTTGTATCGAGGAACGTTAAATGTGTGGAATTGGCGGTATCTTGACAGGCCCTGGCAGCCCGCTGCTTGGGGACGACTGTCGACTCGCAAATATGCGAGATATTATGAAACATCGCGGTCCTGACGATTCTGGTTCCGAGCAGATACCTGCCGCCGGAGTCGGCATGGTGCACACACGACTTTCGGTCATAGACCTATCTTCCGCTGGTCACCAGCCGATGTGGAACGACGATCACACGATCTCTATCGTCTATAACGGTGAAGTCTACAATTTCGCAGAGATCCGACAGGAACTCGAAAACAGGGGAGTCACGTTCAGGTCGCGTACGGACACAGAAGTGATCCTGAAGGGCTACGAAACGTGGGGTAAAGACGTCGTAAGTAAGCTCAATGGGATGTTTGCTTTCGCTATCTGGGATGACCGAATCAGAAAGCTCTGGCTTGCCCGCGACCGCTTCGGCCAAAAACCTCTCTACTACTGGCATGACCCTTCGAGCAACGTATTTCTTTTCGCATCTGAGATTAAGGCCATTCTTGAGTGGCCGATTGTGCCTCGCAAAGTAGATCCGGAAGGCTTGAACTGTTACCTGGCACTCGAATATGTTCCCGCTCCATTCACAATGTTCGATGGAGTTCGCAAACTTCCCAGTGCTCACTCGATGCTGGTTGATGAGTCTGGAATCAAGATTGAACGCTACTGGCAGTTCACCGAGGTTGGTTCGTGGAAGGCTTCTAGGAATGAGTACAAGGAAGCGCTTCGGACGAACGTTGAACGCGCCGTGAAAAGCCACATGGTCAGCGATGTTCCAATCGGTGCGTTTCTCAGCGGCGGTGTCGATTCGTCACTTGTCGTTGGACTAATGAGCCAGTTGACAGATCACCCTGTAAAAACGTTCTCGACGGCCTTCGACCTTGAAGAGGGTGCTGACCAGACGGCTTATTACAACGCGGACGCAAACATGGCTGAAATTGTGAGCCGAGAGTTTGGAACGGATCACAATCGTTGTGTGACGGGGCTGGACTATCAAGTAGGGGATGTGCTGACGTCAATCGTCAGGCAGATCGATGAACCGAACGCGAACCACGCCCACCTTGCCAGTTACCGGCTCGCAGAGGCCGCTCGGGAGCTGGGTGTGACCGTCAGCCTGGGTGGCGATGGAGGTGATGAGCTCTTCGGTGGGTATCAAAGATATCTCCTGACCCGTTACGTAGGCTGGGCTCGCCGTGCTCCGGGATTTATGCGCAATGCGGCGCTGGGCCTGGTTGAACGTACCGGTGCTCCAGCCAATGCTGCTCCAGTTCTGCGCAGGGCGGGGTATGGCTCTCACTCTCCTGAAAATTATCTCGTTCCGTTGCAGATCTTTTCTCGGGAAGACAGATTACAGATGCTTACCCGTGGAGCGCTGGAAGGTTTAGATGCGCCGCTTGAAAAAGTACGCTCAGTCATCGCTGAAGTTCCAACCGACAACGAAGTTGAAGCACACATGTGCACTGACTTAGAGATGTGGATTCCTGATCAGAACAACATGAGATCAGATAAAACTTCGATGGCCCACAGCCTTGAGATTCGAGCACCGTTCCTGGACCACAGACTGGCCGAGGTGGCAATGTCGATTCCCTTCAGTGCAAAAGTGGGGTTGCGTAACGAAAAGAAGTTGATTAAGGAAGCCTTTGCAGACCTCCTTCCTTCTGCGGTGATCAACCGCCCAAAAACTGGCTGGGCTTTTCCTGTGAAGTTTTGGCTTAGGAGCGAGTTTAAAGAAGAGCTAGATCGTCTGCCTGATAAACTAATAGCGACCGGTCTGTTCTCACCTGGTGTGAAAACACTGCTCCAGGAGGGTCTGAGTGGTGACTACCGGGGACGTGAGAAAGTTTGGCTGCTTCTCGTCTTCGCCAGATGGCACAGAATTTACATCGGGAATCCCACCCTCTAACTCCCTCCCTGGCAGGGAGGGAGGATGGACCGCTCAGGAGGGACACGGGGTAGCCCTGTATTCGTTCGGCTAGATGTGAAATGCCGGAAATCGCAGCTTGCTGCACGGAAAAAGCGGTTCGCCGCCTCAACCCTTGCTTGCACAGCCGCCGTCTACGTTGATGATCTCTGCTGAGATGAATCGAGATTCGTCTGAGGCTAGAAACAGCACGAGATTGGCAACATCTATCGGGTAGCCTGGACCTTGTACGGCCTGCACAAGGTTGAACAGCTTTTCGAACGCATGATGCCCGCCGTCAGGGTCGTTGATCGTCCCTCGAGTTGCTCCGGGGGTCATGATCTGTCCCGGTCGCACGCCGTTGACACGGATGTTGTGACGTCCACCCACACCTGCCATGTAGCGGGTAATGGCATCGACGCCCGCTTTCGCCGCCCAGTATGAGGAGGATGTCGCTCCGTACTCGTCCTGCATTTGCGAGCTCATGCCGCGCTGCGCCGCGAGCGATGACATGTTGACGACCGCGCCACCTCCGGCCTCGATCAGGTGCGGCCATGCGGCCCGGGTCATCATCATGGTGCCAACCAGATTCACATTCAGGACGTGCATGAAATCCTCGGTCGTTTCGTCCGGAAAGTTTCCCCTCGCACCACCTCCGGCGTTGTTGAACAGAATGCTGATTCCGTCGTAGACACTGGCAGCCTGCTCGACCG
>JAJCYX010000152.1 GCA_029262715.1 Chloroflexota bacterium | reverse complement strand
GATCTTGGGGTGTATGGAACTCCGCAGATGGGTCCTGAACTGGATGCTCGGCGCGACATGATCATCGATGCGGCGAAGAGGCACGGCAAGACGGTTGCGATGATGGTCAACAGCGTGGACGAGGCTCGCAAGTGGAAGGATGCAGGCGTGACACTCCTGGGCTACACGTCGGAGGTCAACGTACTGCAAGACGGCTACCGGCAGGTGCTGAAGGAAATTAACGCGTAGGGGGGGAACCTGAAAAGTGGCAGCGAACGGAACCAGTAATTGAGTTTTGTCAGGGAGAACGGCCGGCCGATTTGTGAATAGCGACGGGCCATCCCGTTCGTCCTGAGCCAGAGTGAAGGGTGGCTTGCCTTGTTTTCCAGGGCACCATGTCGAGAACCGGTCTATGCATCGGCAATTAACTGTCGCCACATGTCATCCCATCAGCAGAAAACGCAGCTTGCTGCCTAGGGCACGAGCACTGACTGGATGTCGTCTTGTGGGGTCATTAGGCGGGTTAGTGTTGCCTGCATATCGTCGAAGCCGATGAAGCTGTTCTGATCGACCATTGGGCCGGAGTCGATCTTGCCCTGCTCCATGAGGCTGATGACAATCTGCCAGTCCTCCGGGGTTGAGCCGTAAGAGGCCTTCATATCCACCTCTCGCCCGATCCATTCCACTGTAAGCAGCGGCACATCCTCCCACGCCATTGAGATAAGCGTGACTTCTCCGCCTCGGCGCACCATCTCAAGCCCCTGCTGGAGCGTCGGTTTGGCCGCTGCGCAATCGAACGCAAGCGGAACTCCGAGACCCTCTGACAGCTCAACGATAGTAGAAACGATGTCGGTCTTTGTCGGATCGAAAACCTCGGTTGCACCGAGCTTGCGAGCGGCTTCTGCACGGGCTGGCGCGGGTTCTGAGACGTAGACGGCTCGTGCTCCACCGGCCTGCAGGACTTGCTGAGTAAGAAGGCCAATTGGCCCGGCCCCCATGACCACGACCTGATCGCCCACCCTGAACGCGGATCGGCGAACGGCGTGTACCGCAATTGCGCACGGCTCGGTCAGCACGGCCGTCTCCCATGAAACGTTGTCCGGCAGGCGAAGCGGACGCCACGCGTCCATGACGGCATACTCTGCAAATCCGCCCCATCCCGGCGACTTGAAGCCAACTGTCTGTGCGCTGTAGCGGGCACTCGATGACGCTCTCGGGATACCGTCGGGGTTGGAGCCGCCGCCGCCTACCAGCCTGTCGCCCTCTTTCCAGCTGGTGACGTTAGCGCCGGTAGCAGCGATCTCGCCGCAGAACTCGTGGCCCATGATTGAGCCGGGCTGGGCCATGCCGTACTGGAAACGGTGCACGTCCGAGCCGCAGAGTCCTGAGTATTTGATCTTGACGAGCACCTGGTCCGGGCCCGGCTCCGGGGTTGGCACGTCTTCGATCTCAATCCGCTGCTCGCCCCGAGTTACCGCTGCTTTCATTCTTTTTGTCTCCGGATCTCTACTGGTTTCTGATTGCTTCGAAGCCTGATTACCGTTGCGGACTAAGGTCAGATACTTACGACTTCATTCGCTCTGATCGCGTCCCAGTCCAGATCGACGCCCAGTCCGGGCCCGTCCGGTGCTGAGACAAAACCGTCTGCATCGATGTCCAGGTTCTGTTTGATGCCGAACGTAGCGCCGTCGGGATATGGAAGCTCCAGGTACCGGCAGTTCTTTATCGCCAGGGCAACATGCAAATTGGCGACGTCCATGAGCGAAAGTACGGTCATGTGGATCTCGCAGTTGACTCCGAAACCTTCGGCGATGTGCGCCGATTTCAGTGTGCCCGTGATGCCTCCTGTCCAGGAAACATCGGCCCGAATGATGTCCGCCGCACCGGTGCGCAGGTAGTTGATCTTGGAGTAGAAGTCTGAGTTCCATTCGCCCGCGCAGATTGCGATATCCAGCGTTCGGCTCAACTGTTCGAGACCGTGGACATCGTGGTCGAATAGCGGCTCCTCGAGCCAGAGGTAGTCCAGTTTTTCCAGCGCCCTACCGACTCGCAGCGCGTCCTCGTGGTCGTAGTTGCCGCCTACGGGATCGCTCATTAGCACCATGCCTGGGCCGACCGCTTCACGCACAGCCTTGCAGCACTCGATGTCAAGATCTGCGTTGCCCGGTGGGTGAAGTTTGAACGCGGTAAACCCCTTGGCCTTCGCCTCAAGCGCAAGGTCTGCGTACTGCTTCGGCTCTGCCATGAACGGGGAACTTGCGTAGGCAGGAATGCGGTCTCGGTAAGCGCCGATGTACTTGTACAGCGGGACATTGGCCGTCTTTGCTGCGATGTCCCAGAGCGCCACGTCGAGAGGCCCGTACGAGTTGAAGGATGCGAGTCCAGCGTAGCGATCTGCCCGATGCGCCGCTTGCCATAGACGCTCCCTGTCCATCGGGTCCTTGCCGATCAGTTCGGGTCGGAATACCTCGGCGATGGTGTGTGCTGTGCGCATGCCACCTTTGACACCCCAACCGAAGCCGTGGCCTTCGACGCCTGAATCTGTGCGCACGGTTACAACGACTATCTGCGGCGGCTTGATTTCGCTCGTGTCCTGAGTGCCCGGCTCGGCAGGTCGCGTTGCCCGCACATGGCCGGACTCGATCACGGGCGTCTCGACCACAGTTTTTGCCGGCGACCGGTCCATCAGTCCGGGGTCAGGAACGTTCGCTACCGTGATCTCTATCTCTTCGATGCGCATGGGTTAGTCGAGCGTTCCCGATTTAGTTCTCGTCCGTGTAGTGGTGAACGATGTCTGGTGCGGTCACGGTCAAGCGCACTGATGGCTCGTCACCGACCGTCCGAATTTCGTGAACCTCCTCCGACCGCACAAACACCACGTCACCGGGTCCCGCCTCCACTTTCTCATCGTCACCAATGCTCCATTCGAGCGTTCCCTGCAACACGACCCACCATTTGTGCATATCCGGGTGCCACATGCGACGGTTCACGGTGCCGGGAAGTTCGTGGGTGATGAGCGCACGGTTTCGGTCATCGAGCACGACGATGTGCTTCCAGTTTTCGCTTGATCCGTAGTGAGATTTGAGGTCGGCGAAGCGCGTGTGGATGAGGTTCGGCGCAGACAGATCACGCTCGACAGGAATGTTCCTGCACGGCGCAACGCCCTTGATGTCATGATTGCTCTCGGGATGTGTCACGCCGACCCGGATCGCGCCACGGCCTTCTCTTTCGTTTTCCTGCGGCCTGATGTCATGGGCGAACCCGGCAGGCGCCATGACGATGTCGCCCCACTCGGCGTCGATCGGCTCGTACTGGCCAATCTGGTAGCGGGTTTTGCCGTCGAGGATGAACCACCACTCGTTGAAGTTGGGGTGAATGTGCGGATCCGGCGGACGCCCGGCGGGGCCGTTGATCCAGACGACATGATTACGGCCGTCCTCTAGAATCACCTCGGCCCACGGGCCTGAGCCGTCATGGTCGCCGTTGATCTCGTCATGCCGGGTGACTCGCAGGTTTGTCCGTTCCAGAACACGTGGCATATCAGTTACTCCGGTGGTTGTTTGCGACAGGCGGGTTTAGCCCGTTTTCTATTTGGCAGATGGACGGGTCAGATGAGCGGGATTGTAACCGGAGGCGGCTTGCCGCGTTTTCCGGTGTCTTAGAGGTGATTGTGTCCTTCGATAAGCATAGGGTGGTGAGGAATTGTCATTCTGAACTTGATTCAGAATCTCTCGGGTGAGCGTATGACATCGGTCAGATCCCTCCGCGTTGGTCGGGATGACAAATAGCAGCTTGCTGGCGGTGCCACTGAAAACGCCGCACGCTGCTCGGGATGACAAATAGCAGCTTGCTGGCGATGCCGCTGAAAACGCCGTACGCGGCTCGGGGTGACAATTAGCAGCTTGTCGGCGGCGCCACTGAAAACGCCGCACGCGGCTCGGGATGACAAATAGTAGCTTGCTGCATGGAAACGCGGCTGTGCCGCTAGACGGGGCGAGACATGAATCGACTTAATGGCAAGGTGGCGATCGTCACCGGGGCTGGAACCAGGCCCGAAGACGGTGTTGGCACGGGCCGCGCCAGCGCGCTGCTGTTCGCACGTGAAGGTGCGAAGGTGCTGATTGTCGACAGGGATGTTGAGTCGGCCGAACGGACGCGAGCAGAGATCGAGACAGAAGCTGGTGAGGCGACTGTATTCGAGGCAGATGTGGCGATTGAGAGCGATTGTCGTTCCCTCGTAGATGCCGCGGTAGAGAGATATGGTCATCTTGACGTGGTGATGAACAACGTCGGTATCGGCGGCGGTGGCAAGGTGACGGAGATCGACTTTGATGAGTGGGACCGCGTTCAGGATGTCGATGTAAAGAGCATGGCGATGATCTCGAAATACGCCGTTCCGGCCATGGAGCGGTCCGGTAGCGGTTCCATCATCAACGTATCTTCCATAGACGGCGTTCGGGCAGGCGCATTTCACAACATTCCGTATGCGGTCGCCAAAGGCGGCGTGCTGATTCTGACCCGTGCGATGGCAGTCCATCACGGTCGCCAGGGCATCCGCGTCAACTGCATCGTCCCCGGTCATCTCGACACTCCGATGGTCAGCGCCCTGCCTGATGAGGCGCGAGAGTTGCGTCGAAAAGCGGGTCCACTGGGGACAGTCGGGACCGGTTGGGACATCGGATGGGCTGCGGTTTTTCTTGCAAGTGATGAGTCACGATGGATAACCGGTGTTGCGCTTCCGGTGGACGCAGGAACTCTGGCTGCGACACCGCTTTCGATGTACGACAAGATCGGCGAGTGACGCGTGCGTCTTTTTCGTTTCAGCGTCGGATACTCGCCATTGAGATCATTCACAGGTATGGTCTGGCCTCAGGAAAAACACGTTTGCTTGCGGCATCAGGAGCAGAGATATGACACCGGAACGAAGACAGGACATGTGGCGAATGCCGGTGGTATATGGCCCTGCGACGGGACCGCGCCGAGGCCCTGACGGACGCATCTTTGACGGCAAGAACAGTCCGAAGTCGACGTCTGTTTCGGTCTCATTCATGTCCAACGCAGACCAGCTGAACTCGATACTGCCAGATGGTTTCAAGGTGGCAGGTGATCCCATCGTCAGCGTCTCGGGCGGCTACATGAAAGATATCGAATGGCTGGCCGGGCGCGGGTACAGCACGCTCGGTGTCTCGTTCCCTGCCACGTTCAAGGGTGAGCAAGACACGGCGACTGGTTCGTTTCTGACTGTGCTGTGGGAGAACCTGACTGATCCGATCATCACCGGTCGAGAAGAGCTCGGTTTCGCGAAGATCTACTGCGACCTTCCTGATCCGCAAATTCACGGCACGGGTGCGACGGCGACTGCGAACTGGCTGGGCTTCCAGTTCATGCAGATGGACCTGAGCGGTCTCTCTGAGGGTTCAGACAGCGCGCCACCTGCGCTTGCGAACTCTGACGGCATGCTGCACTACAAGTACATGCCGCGCACCGGCGAATGGGGCAAGGCGGACAGCGAGTACGCGGTGCTGACTCCGGCAACCGGATCGCACTCACGTGTTCTTGAAAGCTATTCCGGAAAGGGCACGGTGACGTGGAACCCGGCACGATGGGAAGACTTGCCGACGCAATACAACATCGTGAATGGAATCGCTGATCTCGAAGTGAAGGAGTGGCTCGGCGCGACGGTAACGAGGACGATTGGTGCCAAGGACCTGAGCGATCAGCGCATTCTGTCCTGAGTCATTCTCGCAGACGCTACCGGTTGTCCAAATCCTTCACTGGACAACGAATTTGCGAATTATGTCATGTCCCGTATCGGTGACATACAGGGCACCAGATTGGTCAAAGGCTAATCCGTGCGGACCCTGTAATGTACCCGGTGCCACTTCACCGATGAGCTGTCCATCTGGGGTGAACGCTTGCACCCGAGAGTTGTTTACTTCAGAGACATACACGTTTCCGTCGCTATCAAAACTGATGCTCGTCGGGACGATGAACTGCCCAGGGGCTTCTCCCCGCGATCCCCAGAAATCAAGTAACTTACCGTCAGTCGAGAACCTCTGGATGCGATGATTGCCTCGGTCTACGACCCAGAGGTCTCCAGATGGTCCAATTTTGATCCCTGTCGGATTGAAAAGCTTTCCGGGCTCCATCCCCCAGCTAGCCAGCGTTTCGATGAACTGCCCCGCAGTGTCAAACACCTGCACCCAGCCGTTCCCCCAATCAGTCACATACACGCGTTGTTCGTCGCTTATTGCAATGACCATCGCGGAATCAAACTGTCCGGGTTGGAATCCGATTGAGCCAAATGAGCCCAGCCACTCGCCGTCTGGCGTGAATTTCTGAAACCTGCTCGTGCCGCTTTCGGAGACGAATATGTTTCCGTCGGGGCCGACAGCTATCCCGGTAGGAGCTGTGAACTGTCCCGGACCCCGGCCTGAACCACCCCATTCGAGCAATAGTTCGCCATCAGGCGAGATCTTGCGAACTCTGTTGCCTTGGAACTCAGTTGTGTACAGGTTTCCTTCGTCGTCCACAGCAATGCCATTAGGCCGTGCAAAGACGAGCTCACCCGAAAGATCACTACCCCATGCAGCTACTTCGACAAATTTTGGCAGATCAGGGACGGGAAGCGGGGTTGGTGTGGAGGTAGGCGGAGGGCTCGTAGTTGGCTCGGTAACCTGCGTAGGTGGGAGAGCCTGTGTTTGAGTCGCGATCGGACTCGACTCAGGCTCGCTGGTTGCGCTCGTAGCTTGTTCGCTTGAGCATGCGATAGCAGCCACGAGAACGGCGGATGTGGCAATGCTAACCAACATGCCGCGCCGAAAAGTGTTAAACGATTTAATGATGTGCATCTCGATTCGTCTATACGTCGGGAGTCACTATGAGGTTCAGGTCCATAGTCTGGGCTAGAACATAGTTGAGCCGCCGGAGAGAATTACAGACTCTCCAGTGATGTACTCGGACTCTTCTGAGGCGAGCCAAGCGGCGGTGCGTGCTGCGTCTTCAGCCTGTGCGATTCGGCCAAGCGGCGAGCCTGTGGCAGCTCGCTCGACCATTACGTCGCGATACTCCTCGGTCGTCATGCCATCCGGTTTGAGCGCAGAGGCCATTCCGAACGTTCGCTCGGTCTCTACAAGCGAAGGACAGATTGCGTTCACGTTGACACCGTGTGGTGCAAGCTCCTGCGCAAGCACCTGGGTCAGTCCGAGCACGCCGAACTTCGAAGAACAGTAAGCGGCGAAGCGAGCACTCCCCTTCTTGCCGGATACAGACGAGATGTTGATGATCTTGCCACCTGGCTCTCGGCTCAACATGTGACGTGCCACGGAGCGTGACATTAGAAACGTCCCTTTGAGGTTGACCGAGATGATGCGGTCGAACTCGGCCTCAGGCAGATCGACGACTGGGACTCTGTCGGCTCCGGCAAGTGCGCCTGCGTTGTTGACGAGAATGTCTATCCGGCCAAATCGTTTTAGCGCCGCGTCTGTAATGGCATCCACATCGTCGGATTCGGCAACACTGCCCGTCACGCCGATAGCCTCACGCCCCAGCGCCTTTATCTCCTCCACGACTGCCGGCATTCCACTCCACGGGCCGCGTCCCTGGTCTGAGATGTCGTTGACTACGACGTTCGCACCTTCTTGAGCGAGGCGGACCGCTATCGCGCGGCCTATTCCGCGTTCACCGCCTGCGCCGGTTACGAGTGCTACCTTCCCATCGAGGTTGTACATGGCTTAGTCGTTCGCTCCCAATCTCTGGTTTACCGCCGCCAGGACGTCACCTGCAACTTCCAGCGCTCGTTCAGAATCGGCCTGCTCGTACGCTTCGGCTGGTACTCCACCGGGCAGGCTTTCCGGATATCGTGCGCCGAGAAAGTGCTTGTCTAGCAGCACGGCGATTGACTTCACAAGGTCAAATGACGGGTCGAATGCAAGGGCGTCTTCGCAGAGGTCGGCGAGAGCATGACCCCAGACTTTCTCCGCACCTTTCTCATAAAGGAAGCCGGTGACCGCTTTTTCGGCTGTCTGGTGGCAGAGGAAGCATGCCAGTGCATGGCGACCTTCCGCAGCGTTTGCCTTTGCCGCTTCGAGGTCGTGTTGCGCCTGCGTTAGCCAGGCTTGTGCTTTTCGTGAGGCCGGTTCAGCCATATACGAGCTCACCTTCGGTAGCGGCTGAGACTAATAGAGGGTCGGACTCGCCAACTGCGTCGAACTCCTCGGAGGTGAAGACGTTGAAGCGCGTTCCGATGCGCGGCCTCAGGTGAACGTTCCAGAAGTCCGCACGGCGCTGCCACGGCTCGTCCGTCTCCTGCACCAGCACGAGGTCGAGTATCGATTCGGCTGTGACGCGGCCCATTGCGAGGTCGCCGATGATCCACATGCGGACCATGCCAAGCTGCGGCATTTCCGCCACCAGCCGCTCAAGCTCTGCGTCCAGCATGTGGCGGCGTTGGGTTGCGAAGCCGAACATTATCGGCATCGAAGCACCTGGTAGACGTGATCGTAGAGACACATTAAACGGTGAACAGAAATGGTGATTTCGGCTTTTCCCAGATCTCGTCTGAGCTCAGTTCGTACGCCTCTTTTTTGTAGATCTGAACCCGGTGCGAACCGAAGTCAGGGATATACATGAGGCTATTTTCACCGTTGCCTTCGAACCGCACTGAGGCAGGTCCGCGCAGACGCTTGGTTGGCTCGAGCGGGGCCATTTCGCGCACCGTCAGCGCCTTGGCATTCGACATGACGTAGGTGCGGCCGCTTTTTGAGAGACCCGAGTCGCCAATGAAACGGTCGACGTAGCGTCCGTTCTTGTCGTACTGCACGATGCGGTGGTTGCCACGGTCTGCGACGTAGATGTCTCCATGATGATCGACGGTCACACCCGCCGGGCGGTTCAGTATCCCTTCGTCGAACCCTTCGCTGGGCCTATTGCCGAAGGAGTCGATGAACTCGCCGTCTGCTGTGAAACGCTGGATTCGGTCGTTACGCCAGTCGCCAACGATGATCGTTCCATCCTCGTCCACAGCAACACCCCACGGCATGTTCAATTCGCCTTCATCAGAACCGAATGAGCCGAAGTTCTTGATGAACTTACCGTCTGGTGTGAAGGTCTGGATGCGGTGGTTCATGGTGTCTGCGACAACGAGGTTGCCATCGTTGTCGAAGGCGATTCCTGATGGCCTATTTAGTTGGCCGTCTTCCGAGCCTTCTTCACCCCACTTGCCCTTGCTGGCACCTTCGCTGTCCCACAGCGAGATGGTGTGGTTGCCTTCGTCCGATACATAGAAGATTTCGTTGGCGTCACGAATGATCTGCACCGGCCACACGAAGCCGCTACCGATAGTGTCGAGGTCTTCGTCTTCCCAGTTGATGCGGCGAATTTCGCCGCCTGCGCCGTCTGTGCGCGTCAGCACGAACAGCCTGCGATCGTCGCCGAACGCAAGGTCCATGCAGTTGGTCGTGACGCGGCGCATGCCAAGCGTCGTGAGGTAAGGAAATCCTGCTCGAAGCAGTCCGTACGGCTTACTCATCTTGTGACTCCATTCCGTTTTCGACTCGACTGGCGCTGGTTTTGGTAGTGGCGTATCGAGCGGACATGTCGGCCCACGGCCGACTTAGCCCACACCCTGACCCTCTCCCAGATTGGGAGAGGG
>JAJCYX010000151.1 GCA_029262715.1 Chloroflexota bacterium | reverse complement strand
TGTGATCTTGCCGTCCTTGTATGGAATAGCCGGAATGTGAGCGGTGCGCAGAGTATCATCGGCGGGCGCAGGCTGCGTACATTCGAGTGTTAGCGGGTGCCGATGTCCCGGTACAGGAGATTCAGATGAGATTTCTCGGAGTGGACCACATCGATATCGTGGTCAGCGACCTCTCAGCGTCTGTTGAGTTCTACAGGAAGTTCGGCATGTCCCCAGAAGGAACTATAGAGAACGGCACCACAGTCTTCATGTTCAACAATGATGAAGAACATCCTGTGCGGATTGAGCTTCACCAGGCACAGGATGGTCAGAAGACAGGTATCGACCATCTGTCATTTGCGGTCGAAGACCCAAAGGACGCCACAAAGGAGATCCAGATGCTCGGTGGCATAGATTTCCTCTTCGAGCCGTTCGAGAATCAACAGTCAGGACGAACCATCTCGAACTGCTACGACCCGGACGGCGTGCAGGTCCAGATGGCGCGCAAGACAAGCTCCGGCACCTACAAGAACTGGGAGTAGATAGTTGCCAGAAGAGGCGAGTCCTCGATCGCGGCCCGGTGACGACGGATTACTTCGTGCAGGTGCAGGAAGAGCACCAATCACTCCACCAGTCAATTTTGAAATCTGTGGACAGGAGTTTGATCCCACCGTTTCGACCGGCGTGGACGATGACCTGCTGGTACGGGACTTTGCCTTCGAAGCGGAAGGGCGTCGCGTTGCGATCTGTTCTCTTGATGTGTGGGGTCTGACGCCGGAACTCCAGGCAGAAATTCGTAATTCCGTCTCAGCCTCAGCCGGAACCCACGCTCCTTTCGTATGGCTCACCTGCACCGGGAATGGAACAACGCCACCCACATGGTCCGGTGCTTCCGCCAAACCCCTTTATGACAACTATCTGTCATATTTGCCAGAGGTCTGTGGTGGAGCCGCGGCTCACGCCAGAAACACAATGGAACCGGCTGCAATCGGGGTCAACGCCGGACAACTGACTGATGTCACAACAGGCGTCGCAGGGCCGGGAGAGGAAGCAGACGATGCGGTGACGGTCTGCTCAGTCGCAACTGCGGCAGGTGACGCCGTTGCCCAACTGTTCTCTTTCTCATGTCCGGCAACTATTAGAGGAGATGAGGGTCGGTGGACCGGAGATTTCCCTGCATATGCGAGCTGGGCACTGGAACAGGCCGGTGGTGGAGTGGTCGCTTTTGCACGAGGCTCCGACGCCGACGTGCGCCCGTATAACTGGTTTCGCGGCAACAAAAACCGAACGCATGCCGACCGCGGCCCGCAGGACGTTCAGGCACTTGGGCTGCTGCTCGCAACGCAGGCATCCACCGTCGCAAAGAACATCGAGTACAGGCGAAACGTCTCCGCTGAGACAGCTGCCGATGACGAAAAAGGGATTCGCGTTCTGCGCATCGGAAACCTTGCATGCATCGGAGTCGACCGACCACAGCCTGCGATATTTGCACGCCATCTTAGGAAAGCGATGCCGCGTTCCCGGGTGATCGTTTCAACAAACGTCGCCGGTCATCGTCCCGAATCAGGTGAAGAGTTGGATGTTGACCTCGAACTAGACACTCTGGAAATCGCGCGCTCCGCAGGCGTGCAGTGATTTCTGAAGCAATGGAAGGTGAACGTTGGCAAGTCTGACGGCCGGAACAGCCAAAACGGTCATTACGCCGCCCATCGGCTACCGAATGGGCCAGTGGGGATTGCGACAGGGCAGATCGGTAGGTGTCTATCGTGACCTGTTCGCACGTGCCCTCGTGTTAGACGACTGTGAAACACGCATCGCTATCGTTTCGATGGAAGTGTGTGGGATTCCACCCGTCGTGATGGACGAAATCAAAAGGCAAGTCAGCGGTCTCGTCGGCATTCCTGCTGAGGGGCTTTTGGTCAACTCGACACACAATCACACCGCACCAGACATCCTGCTCGGAGTTACTCCTGAATGGCGAACATACGCCGCATACCTCGGCGACCTGGTGGTAGGTACGGTGTTCGAGGCCGCAAACGCCATGCGTCCAGCCGAAGCCGGACATGCTAGCGGCAACCTGAAAGGTTGGACAGTCAACCGGCAGTACAAAGAACGACCCGTAGACGATGAGGTGGGTGTGCTGCGTGTGGACGAACCTGACGGCTCGCCTATTGCACGAGTGGTCAACTACGCCGCGCATGGCGTGTGTGATGGTGGGCAGTATCTTGAGTGGTCAGGCGACTACTCAGGGGAACTCAGTTCAACCATCGAGGACGTAGAAGACGGTGCAATCGCCATTCACCTGCAGGGAGCAGCAGGCGACGTTCATCCGTTCGACTGGTGGTTCGGGAACCTCGATTCACCGCACCTTCATTCACATGAAGACACCCTCAAATTCGGTGAGGCGATAGCCAGTGAAGCCCTGCGAGCATCGGTGTCGGTCGATATGACAAATGACATTCGACTGGCCGCCATATCTGCGCCACTTGAGCTACCCAGAAGGCAGGTTCCATGGTCTGTCGAAGCAGCCGAGAAGCTTCATGAAAAACTGGCTAAAGGTATGGCTCCGTACAGTGGCGACGTGTGGCCCCAGGGCACAACAACGGCGAACGCCGCAGAACTACACCCTGAGATTTACGGCAACGGCGCGAACGAGTTGAACCTTGCGCGGAACCAGGAACTGCCGCCGGTTGGAATAGAGGTTCAGGCATTCCGGATTGGCGACCTGGTTATCAGCTCGCATCCCGGCGAGATGTTCAATGAGCTGGGACTTGCTATCAAAGATGGAACATCTGGTGAGCGGCCGTGGGTTGCCAGCTACAGCTCCGAATACATCGGCTATGTGTCCTCTCGGCGATCTTACGCAGAGTTGATTGGTGTACCAATCGACGATCTGGTTGACATGAAACGCTTCCGCCGATTTTATGGCACGACAACCAGCCCCTTCGCACCCGAAGCAGGCGAGATGCTCGTTGAGGCCGCGATCGACATGGCTGATTCGGTATGAGGCCAGCGGAAACGTTGCTTGTCATACATCAATTGCAAACTAGAAAAAGGTGCAGTGAATGAAGGTACTTGTTCTTCCTGACTGGGCGGCTCAGTTTTGCGATTCGGTCAGGCAACGGCATCCGGAAATCGACATTGTCATCCCCGGCTCTGAGTCAAACATCACCGCTCACATCGGCGACGTTGAGGTGCTATTCGGATACCCGACCAGCGAGCAGTTTGACATCGCTGCCAGCCTGAAGTGGATACAGACGTTGGATGCGGGAATGGAAGGACTTTTCACAGCGGTGCCACAGGTTGCTGACAGTGACGTCATCGTGACGAACGCACGAGGAGCAGGCGCTCCCATGATCGGTGAACATGCGCTGGCAATGATGTTTGCGCTGGCCCGGCAGTTTCCACGATTCTGGGGAGACAAATCGAACAGCCGTTGGGACCAGGATGGCGCGCTCGGGCATGTCGAATACCTTGGCGACAAAACGGTCGGAATCATCGGCCTTGGCAAATCCGGTCGTGAAACAGCGTGGCGCTGCAAGGCGATGGGCATGAAGGTCATTGCCGTCGATCGCGAGCCTGTCGATGGAGATCTCTCAGTCGAATTTGTCTGGACGCTCGACAGGCTCGACGACCTGCTGAAGGCGTCCGACTACGTCGTTGTCACCGCCCCGTTTTCTGCCGCCAGTGCGAACATGATCGGCAAGCGAGAGTTCGAGATCATGCGCAATTCGGCGCGACTTGTAGTCACATCACGAGGTCGTGTTTTCGACAACGCTGCTCTCGCCGAAGCGCTGAAAAATGGAACCATTGCTGGCGCTGCGCTGGATAGTGTGTATCCAGAGCCGCTTCCTTCTGACAGCGAGCTGTGGGACGTTCCAAACCTCATCATCACTCCTCACATCGCTGGCAATGCAGAACGGGTCATGCTCGACCGGCGCACCTTCGAAATCTTCGAGCAGAACCTCGGTAGATACATCGGTGGCCAGCCGCTGTTGAACGTCGTTGACAAGGTGAAGCAGTATTGAGACGCTGCTGTCAGCGGTTCTAATCTCTGCTCGGGTCGTCGTCCAAACTCATCACGTTGGAGCGTTGAATGTCACCGAAAATCTCACTCATTGGCGCAGGTAGCGTCGTATTCGCACGACGGCTTTTACAGGATGTTGCGTGCGTATCAGAACTGTCGGAAGCAACCGTTTCGCTCATGGACGTCGATGCGGATCGGCTCGATGTGATCGGCCGGTTCGCCACCAAGTTGATGCGCGACGCAGGGACCAACATACGCATCGAGACGACATCTGATCGCAGGGAGTCACTCGAAGGTTCCGACTACGTGCTGACGACGATTCGTGTAGGTGACGACTACGAGAAAGACATTGGCATTCCGCTTCGCTACGGCGTTGACCAGTCTGTTGGCGACACCGTTGGGCCGGGCGGCGTGTTCAAAGCGCTCCGTACAGCGCCGGTGCTACTCGACATCTGCTACGACATCGAAGACGTTGCGCCGAATGCGTGGCTGCTCAATTACACGAACCCGATGGCGATAGCGAGCTGGGCCATCAACGACATGACCGAAGTACCGAACGTCGGGCTCTGTCACAGCGTTCAGCACACAACTGCTGACCTCGCCGAGTACATAGGCGCACCGCGGGAATCGGTCACCGCGTGGGTTGCCGGCATCAACCACCTTGCATGGTTCCTGCGTTTCGAACGGGACGGCGTTGACGCCTATCCGCAACTGATCGAGGCGATGAACAACCCGGAGATTTTCGCAAAGGACACTGTGCGGTTCGAGGTGCTGAAACAGTTCGGATACTTCGTGACGGAGTCGACGCGTCACATGTCGGAGTACACGCCGTACTTCCGCACTGACGAGAGCGTGATCAAAGAGTTCAATTTGGACGAGATTCGGCAGGACCTGCAACGGCGCGTGACCCGCGTCGACACTCACTACGAGCAGCTGCGTTCCGATGCTGACTCTTCTGAGCCGATGAAACCGAACCGGTCAGAGGAGTACGCGTGCCGGATTATCGAGGCGATGGAGAGCAACCGTCCAACGGTCATCAACGGTAACGTTTCGAACACCGGACTGATC